>CAYPKB010000236.1:1215-2392 GCA_964411185.1 uncultured bacterium | reverse complement strand
GTCTTTTTTTGTTTTTTCCTCTGTCGTTTTCATTTCGTTTTCGTTTTTTAAAAGTAGTTTGTTCGCAAAAGGAATTTGTTTGCAAAAGAAGTCTTACATATCTCCAACAATATATTGAAGTGGAACATATGTTTCTCTCTCAGGGTTTACTCTTCTTTCGCAAAGCTCAAATGCTCTAAATGCCCAAGAAAACCCTTACTAATTATAGAGTAAGGGTTCTCTCAAAATGAAGCTTGCGCATTTTCTCGCTTCGCTCGAAATTACTCTAAAATTTAAGTGTTCTCTATTTTACAATCTTTGTGATCACTCCAGATCCCACCGTCTTGCCTCCTTCTCTCACAGCGAATCTTTGCTGCTCTTCCATCGCAACAGGCACAATGAGCTTTGCTGAAAGATTAACTGTGTCTCCCGGCATAACCATTTCGGTCCCCTGCGGCAATGTTGCCTCGCCCGTTATATCAGCCGTTCCTATATAAAACTGGGGTTTGTAGCCAGTAAAAAATGGTGTATGCCTTCCACCCTCTTCTTTAGACAAAATATAAACCTGACACTCAAACTCTGTATGAGGCGTAACACTACCTGGCTTTGCCAAAACCTGGCCCCTTTCGATGTTTTCCTTTTTAAGACCGCGGAGAAGTATTCCTACATTTTCACCTGCCCTACCTTCGTCCATCGTTTTATTAAACATTTCGATTCCTGTTACTGTAGTTTTTTGAGTTTGTTTTAACCCAACAATCTCTATTTCCTCGTTAATCTTAACAACTCCTCTTTCAATCCTGCCGGTAGCTACCGTTCCTCGACCTTCAATGGTAAAGACATCTTCAATTCCCATTAAAAAGGGCTTGTCAAGAGGTCTTTCGGGTTCTGGAATTTTTTCATCAAGGGCTTTCATTAGTTCCAAAACCGGCTTTGCTGCCTCATCATCTTTTGATTTTGTTTCAAGCGCCTTTAGAGCAGAACCCTTAATAATCGCAGCATTCTTACCATCAAACTCATACTTGTTTAAAAGTTCCCTTATTTCTTCTTCAACGAGATCAACTAACTCTGGATCATCAACTTGATCAATTTTGTTTAGGAATACAACGATTTGAGGAACACCTACTTGACGAGCAAGCAAAATATGCTCTTTGGTCTGAGGCATTGGGCCATCGGGTGCTGAGACAACTAAAATTGCACC
>CAYPKB010000236.1:0-1205 GCA_964411185.1 uncultured bacterium | reverse complement strand
GCATAATGTCTCTTTTCTGATTCGTATTCAACGTGTGTAATATTAATTGTAAGGCCCCTTTCTTTTTCTTCTGGCGCAGCATCAATCTGTTCAACACTTTTCTCGCTTGCTTTCATGTCAGCAAGTTTTAAAACGTGTAAAATGGCTGCGGTTAATGTGGTTTTACCATGGTCAACATGACCAATCGTACCAACATTAAGATGTGGTTTTGTACGCTCAAATTTTTCTTTTTCTGCCATAATTAATTTAATTAAAATCTAAAATATTTTTGACCTTTTTTATCTTTAGTTTTCTTTTACTCAATTGAATTTCAAGCATTCAATTGAGTTTAAAGATAAGTTTATTTTATTTCAATTTAAAAAAAAGTCAACCCTTGTTTCTTTATATACCTCGCTTTATTTAATCTAATAATCAAAATTCTTAATTTGGTTAATGAACGTTATCAAACATTAAAAATTGTAAATTGAAAATTTTAATCTTGCCTTATCTTCTTTTCCCTTCGGCTATTTCCTGCTCAATGTTCTTAGGAACCTCAGCATAATGGTCAAATTCCATTGTAAAATTACCCCTTCCTTGAGTCAGGGAACGAAGACTAGTAGCATATCCAAACATTTCAGCTAATGGCACTTTTGCATCAATTGCTTTCACCTGAGCCACATCTTTTGTCTCTTCAATTCTTGCCCTTCTTGAAGACAAGTCTCCAATAACGTCTCCCAAGGATTCTTCTGGAGTTCTTACCTCGACTCTCATAATGGGTTCAAGCAATACAGGCTTTGCCTTCTTTGCAGCTTCTGCCAAAGCCATAGAACCTGCTATTTTAAAAGCAAAGTCTGAAGAATCAACGTCATGAAATGTTCCGTCATATAAAGTGGTTTTGAAATCAACCAAAGGATATCCTGCAATAATGCCCTTGTCTCTTGCTTCCTTTGCTCCTTTTTCAACCGCAGGAATAAATTCTTGAGGGATGGCACCACCCTTAATTGCATTAACAAATTCGTATCCCTCTCCTCTTTCTTTGGGTTCTATTTTTAAGAAAACGTGTCCATACTGTCCTCTTCCGCCCGACTGTCTTACATATTTACCTTCTGCCTCAGCTGGCATTGTAATTGTTTCCTTGTAAGCAACCTGAGGTTTGCCAACATTTACTTCTACTTTAAATTCTCGCTTCAATCTATCTATAATAATTTCAAGATGCAACTCTCCCA
>CAYPKB010000235.1:0-2400 GCA_964411185.1 uncultured bacterium | reverse complement strand
AAAATCTGCATGCAAGAGGGAAATATTTCTGATTGCACCAGAGATGCTCTCAATTATTTTGTTCGGAGACCTTTCTTTCGGAGGTAAGAGATTCTTGTTTGTCAATTTATTTAGAAATTTGACATAAAGTAGAAATGCGTAAAATCTTTTTTTTGTTCACTTTCTCTTCCATTTACTTAGTAGCGATACCGCAAAATATGCAGGTAGCAAGTGGAAAAGCTACGATGCATGCTAGAAATGGTCAGGCCAATATCATATGTGATGATAAAAGCATCTTACATTGGGATGATTTTTCTATAGCAGAAAGTGAAACTGTCCATTTCTTACAAAAAAATGATCATTCTTCCGTATTGAACCGTGTGATGGGTGACAATGTAAGTCAAATTCTCGGAAAACTCCAGGCTAACGGCAACTTGTATCTGGTAAATCCCAATGGAATTGTTGTAGGACCTAATGCGGAGATGATAGCAGCCTCATTGTCTCTTTCCACGTTAGATGTATTAGATGAAGAGTTTCTGCAAGGAAATAAGCTTACCTTTTCTGGGTCAGAAAGAGGTGAGCTAACAATCTATGGCATTTTGAAGGCTGAAAAGGGAGATATCACTCTTTCAGGTGAAACAATCGAAAATAAGGGCTCTATAGAAGCACCTTCCGGCACCTTTTTTTCCGGAGCAGGAAATCAGGTAGTCATAGAAAGAGGAAAATATAAAAACAGTTTTTTTGAGGCAACGGGGCAAAAAAAAGAAAAACTCCTTCATAAAGGGACTATTTTTGCCAAAGATATGAATTCTGTTTCTTCCGGTCCGTTAATTATGGATGGGGAGTTCAGAGCCTCAGAAAAAGATGGGAAAGTCTATCTGCTCTCTTCCCATGATCTTCTCTATATGGATGGGTTAATAGAAGGAGAGGGAGGCAAAGTCCACCTTTTAGGCAAAGAGGTACAGCTAGGGCCTGCTGCTTTTGTGAATGTATCAGGAGAAAAAGCAGGAGAGATATATGTGGGAGGAGGCTTGAAAGGAGAAAATCCTCTTCTTATGAATGCAATAGTAACCCATGTCGATTTCGGCTCTTTTTTGCAAGCAGATGGTATTGGCGATGCTAATGGAGGGATTGTCTCTGTTTGGGGGAATAGAACAGCAGCTTTTCATGGTAACATATCTGTTAGAGGAGGCGATAATAGCGGCAATGGTGGTCTGGCAGAGATTTCCGGTGAAAATGTTAGTTTTCTTGGAAAAGCAGATTGTAGAGCTCCAAATGGCCAGATAGGTGATCTAATTCTTGATCCAAAAGATATCAATATAGTGTCAGCCGGCACCACTTATACTTTAACAAATCCAACCGTAACATTTAATTATCCTAATTCAATGGCTGCGTTGAGTATTTCTGCCAGCTCCATTGCAACGCAATTGGGCTTAGGAAATGTTACATTGCAGGCAAACAATAATATCACAGTGAGTGCAGATATTACAGCGGGAGCAGGTGATAATGGGAATCTAAGATTACAAGCTGGAGCAAATATTTCAATACAGCCCGGTTTTACAATAACCCTTCAACAATCTGCTATGACAGGTGGTAATTTTCACGCTACTGTTAACTCTGTCGTTGGAACGGCTGGTCAAAGAGACAATCCCACAGATCCAGGAACTTTTGTTTTGGGTACCCTTTCTGCCATTGTTACCAATGGAGGTGATATTACAGTGGATACCGGAAATTTCAACTCAGCTTTTAATTCCAGGTTTGTAATGAGCTCATCTTCTACTTTGAATGCCACAGGTGGAAATGGGGGGGATATTTCCATTGATATCATTACAAACAACGCAGGGGGAGGCGATGCTATTCGTCTGCAGGGTGGTACAATCCAAACAGATGGTACAGGAACCATAGATATCTCAGGTCAGGTTGTCACAGCCTCAGGTACGCAAAGAGGGTTTTTTGCAAACAGTGGGACTAATAATATCAATTCAGTAAATGGAAACATATCGATAACAGGCAGCACGGGGGTTGGAGGAGATAACCTTTCTCATGGCGTAGAGTTTGGAGGCTTTGGGACCCTCTGTACGATTCAATCTACTGGCTCTGGAGCTATTTCATTGACAGGTAGCACGCAAAGTCCCAATGCTATAGCTACTTCAATAGATAGGCAAGGCACTCTTCAAACAACAACTGGAAACATTACAGTTATCGGGACAGGCACCAATGCCAATGGAATTTCCAGTAATACGGATATCATCACTACTGGAGGATCGATCTCCCTTACCGGAAATACTACCAATGGTGCTGCAATTAGCTTGAATCCTTTTGGAGTCATTACAAGTTCTGCAGATGATGAAACCATTACCATTACAGGAACCGTATCATCGGGAGCAGGCTCTGGAGTGAATATAACAGGTCAAAATATCA
>CAYPKB010000234.1:0-2431 GCA_964411185.1 uncultured bacterium | reverse complement strand
AGAGAGCTTTATAATGGAATGGAAGGGGTGATGATAGTTCCTCCTAATAAGAGTCTCTCAGATCCAAAAAATGAGATATTTTTTTCGCAAGAAAGCTCTTTTTTGGCAGGCACCCTTCCTGGATTCTCTTTTAACTACCTTCTCTCGGTGCACAAAAGCCAGGGAAGTGAGTATGAGGAAGTAACTCTGCTTCTTCCCAAAGAAGCGGAGATTTTTGGAAAGGAGCTTTTGTATACAGGAATCACAAGGGCAAAAAAAAGGCTTTCAATCTTGGGAGATGAAAGCACCTTATATTCTACTGTTAAGAAATCAATGAAAAGAAGATCTGGATTCGATATTAAATGCCAGCTTTAGAGCGGTAACGACTTTTGATTCGGCTAGCTTTATTCTTTTTTACGATTCCTTTTTTCACACCCTTGTCCATGAGGCTGTATAGAGTACTCAATTTCTCTTTTACATCCTCTTTAGAGTCAATGGCAGCTATCAAACTTTTCATTGAAGTTTTCATTCTCGATTTGAAAGCTTTGTTTCTTAGGCGTCTTTTTTCGTTTTGTCTATCTCTTTTAAGAGCAGTAGGAGCTTTGCTTTTTTTGACCTCTTTGGAATTGTTATTTGCCATTTTTAACCTCTATCCTTTTTAGTATTCAGCATTATAATAAGGTTCTTCTAAATTCGTCAAAAGCAATCCCATGATAGGTAGACTTTTCTTTCTTCTTCTCCTCCTTGTTTCAGCTACGTTAACTCTTTTTTTAGGGGGAGCCACTATAGGAAAAATTTGGAAAAATTATAGTTATTCCAGAAAAGCACCGGCTACAATAGAACAATGGTCCATCGTCAAACGGGGTGAAAACAGCTTCTATCTGCAAGCAGATTTTTCATATAAAGCGGGAAATGGTATCAGAAAAGGAAAATGGCTCTTTCCAAAAAAATATTTAAATGCGGGAGCTGCTAAATGGGCTATCTCTGATATAGAAGAGCCCCTTACCTGCTGGTATCATCCCTCCCACCCTGGAAAATATCTTTTTGAAAAAGGATTCCCTTACAATCATTTTTTTAGGTTTATCCTCTCTTCTTTTCTATTTTTATATTTTTTAATAAAAAGCAGCAGATTTTATAAAAAAATAGTTATTTAATTTTTGATTAATATATTCCTTTTTTATTTTGTTTTTATTATAATTTTTAAACAAAATAAAGGGGTTTTTAAATGAATACAGTAGGAAATATTTACACTACGGTCAGCAATAGGTCATTGCATATTGCAGCCGATCATCTCTATATAGGTAAAATTAATTCATACAACAACTGTCTCACAAGATTTTTTGCTTGGTTGTTTGGATGGTCGATGAGTGTGGATTTTGATGGAAGAGAGCGAGCAGTAGATAAAAAAAGTTATAAAAATCTGGTAGAACAACTCAGATCTGGAGTGGAAGGAATTAATATTGAAGAGTACAAAATTTTTAAACCCATTCTCGAAGGGATTTCTTTAGAGAGCTATAAAGGAAGGATGAGAGATGCAATCTCTAGCTCTGACAGAAATAGTCTTTTTGAAAGATTAGCCTTAGCCATTTCCAGAGGAGAAACAAACAAGGCATTGCAGATGATTGGAAAAGGTGCTGAATTAGACACCCCTTATTTTGATAGGGAATCAGGATCTGTTACCTTCTGCAATGACACCGACGGTTTGTCCTTTTCTTCTAAATATAAATTTACTGTTTTTAAAGCCTCTCCCCTTTTGCAAGCGGCACGTAAAGGAAACAAAACAGTTGTCAGCTATTTAAAGAAATTTGGAGCCAATCTATCTGGCACAGGAAAGGAATATACTTTTGTAAGAGAGATAACAAATGTCTCGCATAATTTAGAAGTGACTCCTAGCTTAACATCTATGACCCACAACTTCCTTTTAGGTAATAAAAGGATACTTTCTGTAGAGCCTCACATGGAACCAGAAGTCACAACTGAAGATTCAAGAACTAATGAGAAAAAGTATCGATTCAATGCGGACACGGATCAGATTGAGTTGTTGGGAGATGTAGCCAAAGGTTAAGTCGATAGAGATCATCTTATTCTGAATAAATGGTAATCAAATATTCTCATTAGGATCCTTAGCAACGGTTTTACATCCTTCCATCAAACTCACATATTTTTTTCTTTCTCATTTTTCTGAGAAGAAAAAATCATTTGAATAATATTTATTACCCAATGATCTTTAGCATATCCATGAAGAAAAATTTTTGGGAAAAAAAGGTGAGAAATATACTTTCTTTTAAAAAAAGAATTGATCTACTAAGCTTTTGCTACAATTTTTCCCTATCGAGAAAAACATCATTTCGGCAAAGTAGATAATGAACTCTTAATGCATTTTATCTTGTAACCAAAGAAAATAATCATAGATGGATACAACAGAACAATTCAACAATCTTTTTCATCCTCA
>CAYPKB010000233.1:0-2432 GCA_964411185.1 uncultured bacterium | reverse complement strand
AGCTCTTCCCCCCATTAGGACAGCAAGTAAATCATCTGCTTCTTTTTTCCAGTATCCCAGACGATTCTTCTTAGGCATAAAATGGGTCGCTCCCAGGGAGAATCCTCTTGGGATAATGGTGATTTTATCCACAGGATCAGCATGTTCTACAACCAGACCTACGATAGCATGGCCCGACTCATGGTAAGCTGTCGTCTCTTTATCCCGCACATCCATTTCAAGGCTTTTTCTCTCTTTTCCATATCGAACCTTGTCACATGCTTCTCTGGTTTCCGCATTCGTTACCATTTTTTTATTTTTTCTAGCTGCGAGTAGAGCTGCCTCATTTAAAATATTTTCTAAATCAGCACCACTGGCGCCAGGAGTATTCCTAGCTACATCCATAAGATTTACAGATTCATCAATCTTGATTTTTCTAGCATGCACTTTCAGGATTTCAAATCTTCCTTTTACATCAGGTAAATCTAATACCACTCGCCTATCAAAACGTCCCGGACGAAGCAGGGCCTTGTCCAAAATATCTGGTCTGTTAGTTGCAGCCATTAGGATGACTCCCTCACGAGTGTCGAAACCATCCATCTCTACCAGCAACTGATTCAGAGTTTGCTCTCTTTCATCGTGACCACCACCAATTCCTGCTCCTCGGTGACGACCTACCGCATCAATTTCATCCATAAATATAATACAAGGAGCTTGTTTTTTAGCTTGGTCAAAGAGATCTCTGATACGACTCGCACCCACTCCGACAAACATCTCTACAAAATCTGAGCCCGATATAGAGAAAAAGGGTCTATTCGCCTCACCCGCTACAGCTTTGGCCACAAGAGTCTTACCTGTTCCAGGAGGCCCTACCAACAGTACACCTTTAGGTATGCGAGCTCCCAATGAGGTAAATTTTGTGGGATCTTTGAGAAATTCTACGATTTCCTCTAGCTCTTCTTTGGCCTCCTCTGCTCCTGCAACATCTTTAAAGGTAATTTTATTGTTTTCCTTATTTAGCATTTTAGCAGGGGACTTTCCAAAAGTCATGGCAGTGGATCCCACTCCTTTCATTTGACGAGAAAAGACAAAATAGAGAAGGAGGACAACGATAACTACAGGTAAAATGGTAATGATGTAACTAAAATAATTAGGTGAGGGTTCTTGACTTCGGAATTTTTTCTCTAGAACCAAATTTCTTGGTTGATCTGGAGCATGAAACGGAGTTGCCTTGTTTTCAGAAAAGTTTTCCCATTCTGATTTAGCTTCCGCAAACCAGTGAGAAAATGCCTCAGGGTCTTGTTTTTCGAGCCCTCTTGTAGATAGCTCTTGGTTATTAAAGAACCAAACGGTTTCCGCTACTCTCTTTCTTGCTTTTTGCAGAAGAGCTCCGTTTCCTTCTAAATCCTGTGCAATCGTTTGGAACTGCTCTAAAGTCTCTAAATAACTCCTAACGCTGCGAAGCTCCATCAAACGAACTTGGTTATTAGAGCTTAACAATCTCTCTGTAAGCTTTTTGAGATCTGAAAATATAGCTTGATAAGAGGTTAAAGCGCCACTAGCTGTTGGCGAGATTTTCGAAACCTTTGTTTCCAACTCTCTCAACTCTTTTTTCATAGATTCATTCCCGATACCTAGCAATGGAGATCTGTAAAATTGTATTAAGGAGGAAAGCTGACTGCCTGCCTCAGCAACCTCTTTACTAGAGATCGCTTTACTCAAGCTTTTCTCCACATCTTGTAAATTGAGGGAATCTTTATTTGGACTGCTAGATTGGATCACAATCTGATTTTTTCTTTCCGGGCTGTTATATGCTGGCCCTACTACAATGAATCCATTCTTAGGAATGGGCGTTCCTGAAATCTGAAGGAAATAGAGTACAGCTCTCTTCACATCGCCCTCTAAAGAGTTCAGCTGCCTTTTTAAGGTCTGTTTTTCAGCCGTTAATTGGTGGTTTTTATTTAGGAGCTCTAAATAACGAAATCGATTTTCTCCATCTTCTGTTGTCTTTTCTCGGAATTTGCCAGAGAAAGTGACCAAGTTGTCATTTTGAGCGATTTTTTGATTATGATCAGGATGGATCAAATCTAAATTCACTAGATGTTCTAGCTGGTGACTGAAGGAAACACGCCCTCCAGAATCAGAAGTTAAGGATTGAATAGTAAGAAAAATCAATATACTTGCAATGACCAAGAGAAAAAATCCTCCCGGTAGAGATCTTTTAGGCTGACCCTGATTTTTATTATTTCCGTTCATGATAGCAACTTAGAATTTTAATTTTTAAAAGTTTAGGGGCGAAAATTTTTGTTATTCACCCTCCTCCAAACTCTACAAGAGCTCTGAATGTTATATATACCAGAAAAATTAAATATTCTTCTAACTTAATTTTAATAAACTTATGAAAAAATCAAATAACAATTACAATTAAGCTAATTTAATTTTAATTGTAATCA
>CAYPKB010000232.1:0-2437 GCA_964411185.1 uncultured bacterium | reverse complement strand
AATTCGGATTGGATAGAAAAAAATACATTCAGGCTTTTTTCGAAAATATCAACTGGGACTTAGTAGCTCAAAGATATGAAGAGGCCATCAAGTCAGGCTCTTCCAGCGGTAAATCGCTATAGAAAGAACAGCAATGACAACCGCACTGAAGAAGGCCATGGAGATGTTATTGAAATCATGTTTTGTGCTGAAACGAACAGCAAAAAATAGGCCAAGAAAGATAGATAGAGCAAGTGCACCATAAGAGGCTCTATTATAACCCATTAACATCAGAATACCGAAGAAAATCACCAAGGCTCCTAAAGAGCCACCCACAACAAAGGAGATCAGACTTCCTGCATGGTAATAACCCATAAAACCTAAGGTGAAAACTACCAGTCCATATATTATGGAGAGCAAAGAAGGGTTTTTTTTCATATGTCTACCTCATCTATTAACCTAAAAGTTGTAATCTATAGCATAGATTAAATATGAAGGAAACGTTTTACCATTTTCCATTCTTCATCTTTCCAATTATCTAAGTGAAGTATCTTCCCGTTCTCTTTGGCATGAACGGGATTTTTCATTCCTACCATACAGCTGGTAATTGCTGGAGAAGATAGAACAAACTGTAATGCTTGCAGCTGTTTGGATTCCTCTGGTGGTAGATGGGAAAAGACTCTTTCAGGCAGGTGAAGTACCTTCTGTTGCATGAGAGGAGCAGATACAATGACAGAAATATTATTTTCTAAAGCGGCTCGTAAAATGGTCTGATAACTATCTTCTGATTCTTGATTGGCAATCTTTATTGCTTCTAGCATAACCAAATTGAAAGGGAGTTGGATAGCTTGAAAATGATGATTTGGGCCAGCTATTTTTTCTGCTAAAGCAACCAACTTGGTGAGTTGCAATAATCCTTTTGTCCCTTTTTTTTGTCGAAATCCATTCCAAGTTGCTATGCCATATTTTTGGATTTTTCCTTCTTTTACATTGTTTTCTAACAGAATAAAGGCTTCCATAACTCTCTCTTCAAAAAGAGCCTCTGATATTTCAAATAATTGTACTTCAGGATTATGAAGGTAATAGAGGTCTATAGATTCTATCTTCATATTTTTTAGAGATCGATTGATTTGATCTTGTAGAAAATTGGGGGCAAGACTGTGACATTCATCTACTACCTGGGATGCTTGTAAAATGCCTTTATCTATATATTGTTTCAAAGAGGAGAGAGGCTGATTTTCCAAAAAGGGGATATATCCTCCTTTGGTAGAGATAGCTATCATCTCACGAGAAATCCCCATCTGAGCGAGTTCTTCTAGAGCTTCACTTATCATTTTCTCGCTTCTTTGCGATCGGTAATTGATAGCAGTATCGATGAAGTTCATCCCTTGAGATACCGATGTAATGATGCTCTCTTTATACATTTCATCGGACCTTTCATCTGGCTCTCCTAAATAGGTGCCAAGCCCAATGGCTGAAAGAGAAAGATCATGGAAAGATCTTTTTTTTTCCTCATGGACAGGATGAAGATCAAAAAAATTATCTGTACCTTCTTTTGTGGCGTGACCTTTATTCATAAAAATGGATTATGAGAGATGAAAAAAAAGAGTGCAATCTCAAAGGATCTTCTTTGCTCAAAAATAGAGGCTGAGGTATTCACAAAGAAAAAGGATGCATTTGTGAGAAATAAGAAAAAAAAACTTTATCAAACCCTAAGGGAAGATTTACATAAGTTGGAGAAAGATTGGGAGATTCTTCTGACTCATAAAGAGGAACTTACCAATCCATTGTTTCTCACAAATATAGCCCAAGATATCAAACAGCTAAGCACAGACAGTGAAAATGCTGAAAAAGTGGAAGAGTTATGGGAAGAGGCTCATTTGATCCAACATTTTCTACGTACTCCTTGGGGAGCTCCTTTTGTATCAGATATGACCCTGCTGGAAGCTGCCCAAGCATATGACATACAGGATCCTTTGGCTTCTGATTTATGCCATCTAATGGATGAATTTGTAATGCACAGCTCTTTGACGGAAAATCAATTTCTCAATTTACTAGAAGGGATACAAGAGGATTTGGAGGAGAAATCTAAAGATCTAGATGAGCAAAAATAAGAGATGTTTTTGGATCTTTCTCTAGATCGAATCCCTTTTTCTTACACAATCTTTGCATCTGTTCATTTTCTTCTAACATTTGGGCTGAGAGAGTAGCCATATTTTCTTCTTTTGCGATGGTGATCATCCTCTCGAGTAGTTCACTGCCCAACCCCTTCTGTTGCCATGCATCTTTGATGATAATGGCAAAATAGGCCTCATCTGTTCCTGTAACCTTCGTAAGGCGTCCCACTCCAATGATCTCTTTATTTTCTTCTCTTTGTACAACTAGGGCTATATCCCTGTCGTAGTCATTGAAACAGATCCGTAGCAATCTTTCATGTAAAGTCAAGGTATCGTAATGA
>CAYPKB010000231.1:486-2443 GCA_964411185.1 uncultured bacterium | reverse complement strand
AAAAGTCTTTTACCATGATCTTCCACCGGTTTCAGCTAGGATACCCGATTATAGCATTTCTCAACACCCTTGCTTTCCCAAGGGGAAATCTCTATGGTATAGAGAAGAGTTGGAGTCTTTTTTACTATGATTTCTATTGTGATGCTTACAAAAAACAATGAAAAGACACTTTCACAGGTTCTCTCTTCCGTTCAAAATTTTCCTGAAATCATCATCCTAGATACAGGCTCCAGTGATAAAACCGTCCAAATAGCCAGATCTTTTTCTAATGTACAGTTATATACCTCTCCCTTTTCTGGATTTGGAACACTACGAAATGTGGGTGCAAAAATGGCATCTCACGATTGGATCTTTGCTTTAGATAGCGATGAGGTGGTTTCCCCTGCCCTTGCAGAGGAGCTTCTCTCCTTAGATCTTGATCCAAATCTTTTATATGAGATTCCCTTCCAAAATTATTTCCAAGGAAAATTGGTACAATGTTGTGGGTGGTATCCTGAATCACATATTAGAATATATCACCGAAAAAAAACTTCATTTGATGAAGCCTATGTGCACGAAGGAATATTAGTAGATGGTTTGCAGGTAAAAAAATTGCAACATCCTATTTTCCATACTCCCTACCAGGGAGTGGATGATTTTTTGGTGAAAATGCACCGATATTCCTCTCTCTTTGCAAAACAGTATAAAGGAAATAGAAAAAGCTCTTTTCTAACCGCCTTTTTTCATGGGGCAGGAGCCTTCTTTAAGAGTTATCTTCTAAAAAAAGGTATTTTCCACGGAAGCACAGGTTTTTTCCTCTCAACCTATAATGCTTCTACCGCCTTTTACAAGTATCTGAAACTACTGGAAGAAAATAAAAAAATCTGATGCTCATTCACCTATTAGTTCATAGAATTTTTCCTAAGGCTCCTATTACCAGAACTACCTATCCTCTAGAAAGATTACAAAAGCTGATAGAGGAGATCGGTAGAGAAAAAATAATCTTACCGGGTGACCCTCTTAGCTTAGGAAAGATCTCTTTTGCTTTTACCTTTGATGATGCTACCTACGATTTCTATCATTATCTCTATCCCTGGCTTTGCGACAAAAAAATCCCCGTATCCCTTGCCATACCCACTTCTTATATCCAAGAAAGATCCACGCTTTCTTCTGAAGCTCGTCTTGCAGCTGCTCCCTTTGCATCAAATGAAGCCCATTGCAGCTGGGAAGAGATAAAAGAGATGGTTGCCTCCAAATGGGTCTATCCCCTTTCTCACTCTCATACGCATCCACCCATAAATCTAAAAAATGGACCCTATGAACTACTCCATTCCAAAAAGACCCTAGAAGAAAAATGCGGCCAAAAAATCCAAGGATTTGTCTTTCCTTATGGGAAAGCCACCAGAGCTACTATATCTCTATCAAAAAAATATTATTCCCGGCTCTTTCGAATAGGTTCTGCCCTCAATTTTTCCTGGAAAAATATCTCCTACCGGATTCCCATTGAGAATTTTCCCAAGGGGAGAGCTTCTCTTTTCGTGAAATGGCTCTCTTCGAAGCTTGCTTGTAGATAAAAGTTGGGAGAAGGTTAGGTGCAAGCTATTATACTTACACTCTTAAACAAATGAGGTTTAATGGGCTACACTTGTAGAGATTATGGTAGAAAACTACCAACTCTGAAGTGAATTGCCATTATAAACCTATTGTTTATTACCCTTCTCCCAATACTCATTGTATAATTAAATTTTTAATTTAACAATAAAAACTAAATCTTTTTAATTAATAATTAAAATGTGATATAATTTTATTTTGTAAACAAAAATTTATGTCACAGTTAACACCAGTAGGTAAACAACAACAACTACCCAGCGATATAGGATCCTCTTCTATATTGGGAAAAGTGGGGAAAATAGCCCGAGAAGTATTCTCTTTTTTGGCTGTTTCTCTCTCTATTCCCCTTGTTGTGGCTTATAATCTT
>CAYPKB010000231.1:0-476 GCA_964411185.1 uncultured bacterium | reverse complement strand
CTATTTTTGTAGAGGTGAAAATCCATCGATAACCGTCGCAAATTCTATAACCTTTTTTCACTCTTACCTGGGAGCAAAGATCTACTTAGTTATCTCTAGCTGTTTGGGAAAAGCTTTTCATCCAAGCTTTCTCAAGGCATGCGAAAAAAAAGAGAGAAAAGATTTATTGGCCCTTTTTCCTAAAAAAGAACAAAAACCCACTACAATTACTCATCAAAAAGTAACTCATTCCTCACAAAAAAATAAGAAAAATGAAACCTCTTCATCTGGCAATGTTAATAACCATTCTCTTACATCCAATAACCATCCCAAGAGCCCAGATCAAGCAGCACCAAGCTTCGCAACAGGTATCCAAACTAATGGAGTATCCAACCAGAGCTCTAAAAAAGCAGGCTCTTCCATCACACAAAAAAAAGAGATGAGTAAACCTCTTCCATCACAACCTCCTAAAACAAGGGCCCCTAACCGATCGTCTA
>CAYPKB010000230.1:0-2455 GCA_964411185.1 uncultured bacterium | reverse complement strand
CTTTAGTGGAGAGGGGTAATAAACACCGAACTTTCTTAGGTAGTCCATATCTATTCCCATAGGTTCTAGTTGATAATTCCAATACTCCTCAAGAGTGAAGTCGTATTGTTCTCCGAAGCCCATTCTCTCCGCTAATTCTTTAACATAGTCATGCCAAATCCTTGTCTCAAAAAGCGGCTCTACTACTTTCTGGATCACCGTCAGAAATGTGAAAGCTTGTTCGGTTTTGCCTATATCATATACTGTGATAGATGCAAACCCATCATCTCTCTCAAGATAAGCGGCTTCTGGCAGTATGATGTCTGCATAGTCACAATCATCGTCAGCCATACATGGCTTTTAACAATGAAATCTACTTTTTTGAAGGCTTCTTTCCATAAAGGATTATGAGAAGATATCACATCACTTCCAATTATAAAAAGGGCTTTAATTGGATAAGGTTTACCTGTATCGATAGCTTTTAGAAAATTCTGCGCTATGCCTATAGGATAGTTCTTAAGTGGAGTGAATATGAAGGGATGTACGTTCGCATCAAAATCCACTCTATCTTTGGTCATTGGGTGCACAATTATTGGTATTCGGAAAGTTTCTGGGGGATTGAGTTTGATTCCACTATCCCCCTTTGGGCCATAATGTTTGCTACCAGGCTTATCTATACTTCCCAATAAACTGATTAAGACTTGTTTTGCTCTTTGATATTGAAGGCTGTTAGAATACTGAGCTGATACTGTTCCTACAACAATGGAGGTCTCTGGCTTATATTTCCCTAAATTCTTCGCTATTTCCTCAATTTTCTCAGCATTAATAGTAGTGATTCTACTAACTTTCTTTGGAGGGTACTCTTCTACTCGCTCAGTTAATAACTGGAACGCTGTTTTACAATAATAAAAATGTCCATTCATTTTTACTTTATAGGAACCTAATAGAGCTGGTTGATTTGCCTCTTCGAGTGGCATCACTTTATTCACCGTGGTATCCCAGACTAGGTAGTTCTCATTCCCATCCTTCAAGGGAAGTTTATCTTTTTTAATTAAAATGGGCGCATTAGTACTATCTAGTAAAAAATCTTGGTCATATAATTTTTCTCTAATAATCACATTCATGATTCCCAGAAGAAATGCAGCATCTTTTCCAGGCTCTATTGGGACCCATTCAGCCCCATATATACATGAACCTTCGTTAAGCCTTGGGTCAACAATAATTGTTTTCAAACCATTCCTAACCGCTTCAGCGAATTCAGAAGGCCCGGACACTATTCTTAAAGCATTCAAAGGATTATGTCCATTGAAAAGGGCATATTTTGAATATCGGAAATCATCGCTAGGGTAATCACTGTATTCACCGCTTGTCAAAATTTGGGCGATTGCTCCATCTGCATAGCATGATGTTGTTGATGTGTGGAGATCATTCGGGGAGCCATAGTGGTGAGTAAAATGATTAAACATATATTCCATTGGTGGATGTGTCCTTAGAAATGCTACATACTCTGGGTGTCCTTGTTCTCTATATTTTCCAAGCTTTTCCGAGATCTCTCCCAAAGCTTCATCCCAGCTTATCCTTTTGAATTTTCCATCACCTCTTACTCCAACTCTTTTAAGTGGAAATTTCAACCTATCCGGAGCATAGATTTTATGGAAGCAGGCGTAGGACTTAACATCTTGCTTGCCATCGTAAAAAGGAACATCCTCTCTCGCTATGATTTTTAATGCTTTCCCTTCTTCAATTTTTATTTTGACAGGTGAGTGCCAGTATCTTTCTGGGGAAGTTGTGTAGATCCACTTATCTGATTCTGTTTCTACTTCAATTTTTTCAAGCCTAGAGAGTTCTGAACTATCAAAATCTAAAGACTCAAAGTTTGTAAACTCTGTTTCCGTATCTGATAAATTGATATTTGATAAGAAATCTAAATCAGCTTTTGTGAATTCTAAAATAAATTTTGAAATTTGAATATAAAGTTCTGAGTAACAACTTTTTTCTATACAACTGGAGAACTCATTGATCCATTTTAAAATATGTTCTTGTAAAAAATTTCTCTCATATTTTATACAAGATTTTCTGACTTCATCATTTTCTTCGGATTCAAATTTTGCCTCATTAAACGAAAGATAGGACATGAACTCAAGCTCAAGTTCTAAGTGATCAGGAAGATCATTGAATTCTTGTGAGACCCCAAGTCCGAACTTGTGGTATAGCTTCTTTACAGCGATCGTGGAGTTTCCTATTAGCCTTCTACCTTCATCCCTATAAATTGATTCATATGGGGGACAGAAGATGTCTTGGAAAGAGGTTATGAAAAGTCCTGTATATTCTACTTGTAGGTCCTCTAAAGCGATTATTGATAACTTTTCTTTTAAAAAGGAGAAAAATGTAGAATAGACTTTTTTAAATATTTCACTATATCAATAGATGTGCAAGTATTTTCTTGTGAGAGATATCCCGCTTAGGCGTTTTGCTT
>CAYPKB010000229.1:0-2460 GCA_964411185.1 uncultured bacterium | reverse complement strand
ACAAATGCGTGAAAGAGGGGCAAATGTCACAGATATCGCTATTTTAGTAATTGCAGGCGATGAAGGGATGAGAGAACAGACCGTCGAAGCCATGCAACAAGCCAAGGATGCAGAAGTTCCTATCATCGTAGCTATCAACAAATCTGATAAAGCCGGTTTTGATCCTCAAAAAGTATATAGACAATTAGCCGATAATGAACTCCTCCCGGAATCCTGGGGTGGAAATACCATTACTGTGAATTGCTCTGCCGCTAATGGAGATGGAATTAAAGAGCTTCTTGAAATGATTCTTCTACAATCTGAAGTATTAGAACTCCATGCAAACCCCAAATCTAGAGCTAGAGGAACCGTTCTTGAATCTGAAATGCATAAAGGATTTGGAGCTGTTGCTACCGTCTTAATTCAAAACGGCTCTCTCCATAAAGGAGATGCTATTGTAGTTGGGTATCATTCTGGCCGCATAAAAACTATGCATGATGAACATGGTAATCAATTGGAAAAAGCAACCCCTTCTACCCCTGTGAAAATAACAGGACTTTCAGGTGTTGTTGAAGCTGGCGCTGAATTTATTGTGGTGAAAAATGAAAAAGAGGCAAAACAGCTGGCAGAAGCTAGATATGAAGATTTCAAACACAAAATGCAAGTCGCTAAAAAGTCATTAGACAAATTACTCCAAGAGAGCAAGAAAAACATTAAGCTCCTGCCCATTATGATTCGTGCCGATGTGCAAGGATCTCTGGAGGCATTGAAGAGTTCTTTGTTAACACTGCCCAAGAAAAAAGTTAAAATTGTAATCATTAATGAAGATATCGGTGAGATTTCTGAATCAGATGTGGAACTCGCTGCTGCCTCTAAAGCAATCATTTTAGGTTTCCATACTAAAATTGAATCCAATGCAGAAAATTTAGCCAAACAGAAAGGGGTAACCATTCGCCTCCATGATATTATCTACCACGCGGTAGATGATGTGAGAGAATTAATGACCTCTCTTCTTGATAAAATCGAGGAAGAAAAACTCCAGGGAGAAGCAGAGGTAAAAGCCACTTTTAAAGCTTCCCAACTTGGAGTCATTGCTGGATGCCAAGTGACTAGTGGAACTATTCATAGAAACCACTGGGTGAAAGTGATGAGAGCAGGTGAAATGGTCTGGAAAGGAAAGATAGCCTCACTAAAACGCGTGAAAGAAGATGTAAAAGAAGTTCAAAAAGGAGTCGAGTGCGGCATACTTTTAGAAAACTTCAATGAGGTTCAAGTAGGAGATCTCATTCAAGCCTTTGAAACAATCTACTTAGCCCAAACGCTAGAATGAAAAAAAATAGAAAAGAACGATTAAACTCCCTGTTGAAAGAGGTTATTTCTGAAGTAATCTTCAAGGATGTGAAAAATCCTCACGTATCGCAATTTGTCGCTGTTACGGAAGTAGATATTACTGCTGATTTGCAGCAAGCTAAAGTCTATATATCAGTAATAGGAAAACCTGAGGAAAAAAAGAAAACACTAGAAGCTCTTCAATCGGCTGCAGGATTTATCGGAGTTCATGCCTCGAAAAAAGTGGTCCTTCGCCATTTCCCCTCTCTCATCTTCAAATTAGATGAGTCAGTAGATAAACATATGCGAATTGAAGAAATTTTAGGAAAAATACATGATGAAGAGTCCTCTCGCGAAAACGATTAATTTACAGGGGTATCTCCTGGTAAATAAATCAGCGGGAGCTACTTCCTTCCAACTCATTCAAAAACTAAGACGTCTGACAAAGATAAAAAAAATTGGACATGCGGGTACGCTAGATCCTATGGCCAAAGGATTAATGATCCTGCTAATCGGAAGAAATTATACCCGTCTTTCCCAAAAGTACACTCAATATGACAAAGACTATAAAGCTACTATTTGTTTGGGTAGTACGACGGAGACATATGATAGGGAAGGAGAAGTGATAACCCAATCTGAGAAGGTTCCCTCTTTGGCTGAGGTAGAAAATTGTTTACAAAACTTTCAAGGTGAAATCATGCAAGTTCCACCTATGTATTCTGCTAAAAAAGTAGAGGGAAAAAAATTATGCGACCTTGCTAGAAAAGGAATAGTCGTAGAAAGAAAACCCTCAAAAGTAAAAATAGAAACAAAACTTCTATCCTACGCTTATCCATTCCTTGAACTTGCGATTACCTGCTCCAGTGGAACCTATGTACGTTCTGTTGCTCATGATTTAGGAGAAATGCTCACTTGCGGGGCCTACTTATACGACCTCGTTCGTACCCGAATAGGGCCTTTCCATCTTGAAAACTCTTTACCAGAAGAGAATTTAGATGATAATGTAATCTCACATGTCAAAGTAGCTCTGCCGCATGACACTATACACAGACTCTCTTAACTTAGCAGATGAAGAGAATGTCGCTTTGACCATTGGTTTTTTCGATGGTGTTCATAAAGGTCATCTTGCTTTACTAGAAGCGATGAAAAAGA
>CAYPKB010000228.1:0-2515 GCA_964411185.1 uncultured bacterium | reverse complement strand
CTAAAACCACAAAGAAAAACGGCATCATTCCTCCTCTGCATCTGAAGTTCAGAAAGTATCCCAAAAGAGTGATCTTGCATGTGGCAAGTTCAAGACCCGGGAAAAATTGGCCCATAGAGAAGTTTGCCAAACTCAGCAGAAGGCTAAGTGAACTCTCTTATCAGCCTGTAATGATAGCGGGAAGTCCAAAGGAGAGAAAGCCCTATCTCTATTTAGAGCAGGAGGGGTTCTATCTTCCTCTTTTTGAATCTCTACAAGAGGTAACAGCTTATATCTACGAGTCAGGGTTTTTAATTGGTAATGATTCTGGTCTTGGCCATCTCGCCTCTTCTATGGGGATCCCTACAGTTACCATCAGTAGACGAAAACAGGTAGCCAGATTCTGGAGACCTAGCTGGGCTCCTTCTACCTATGTGGTTCCTTATTCTTTTATCCCAAATCTTTCCGGGTTGCGTTGGAGAGATAGATATTGGAAGCGATTTATCTCTGTCAACATGGTGAAAAGAGCATTTCTTCGTTTGGTTACAAGATATTCGAAAAGTTAATGTAAAATAGCTTTACACTCTTCTGCCTTCAATTTCCGATCTTGGCAAAAAATTGTCATCAGTTGTATGGATCATCATACAAGGGGGAAGAAGATGGCACAGTTGCTCACTGTTGCTCTGTTTGGGGAAGCAGAAAAGGGGAAGTTTCATATTCCTATCCAATGCGATAGATTAGAAGATCTTTATAACCATTTTGGCAATCCACCCGAAGATTCACAAGGGTTGCATGCAGCCATTGAAGGGATTTTATTGGGAAGAGAGATCTTTTATCTACGAGTCCATGAAGAGGGGTTCAGCGAAAAAGATTATTTCAAAGGCTTAGAGCATTTGAAAGAGTTGATGAAGAAAAAGAAAATAGATGCTCTTTTTTTACCTGGCGTAGGAGATGAGAAGATCATTAATACTGCATCTCTTTTGATAGCTTCCTACCAAGCGATTCTGCTCACTACAGAAAAAGATCTATACGATTATATTACAAGTTTCCAATGAAAGAGAAGGGGGAGATAGCTCTCCCCCAAAAAATTATACTTGAGAAAAGTAGTGAGAAAGACCCTCAGTTGTTGGTTTCATACTCTTTTTTCCAGGCGCCCAATCAGCAGGGCAAACTTCACCATGTTTTTCATGAAAAATCAGAGCATCCAGTACACGGAGTGCTTCATCAATATTCCTTCCTAAAGGAAGATCATTGATCAGAAGATGTCGTACAATTCCCTCTTTGTCTATGAGATAAAGTCCTCTATAGGCAATTCCTTCATCTTCTTTTAAAACATGATAAGCTTTAGAAATCGATTTATTCAAATCGGAGACAATAGGATAAGATACCCCTTCAATACCACCTACTTTTCTTGGCGTTTGATGCCATGCAACGTGAGAAAAGTGACTATCTACAGAACACCCTACAACCACAGCATTTCTCTTTTGGAATTCATCCAATTTTTCTTGAAAGGCATGTAGTTCTGTAGGGCATACAAAGGTAAAGTCTAGAGGATAAAAGAAAAAAATAACGTAATTTCCTTTGTATTGCTCTAGTGAAAAATCATCTACAATCTTTCCATTCACGCAAGCTTTTGCGTGGAAAGAGGGTGCAGGTTGGCCAATTAACATAAATCCTCCTTAACCAAAAAGTTCCTTAGCTTTTTCTATCCATTTTTCCTCTCCGATGGTTGTCTTAGGTCCATGACCTGGGAAGACAGTGGTATCAGGGGGAAGAGTTGATAATTTACGTAGTGAGTCCCACATTTCTTCTTCTTTTCCTGTGGGGAGGTCCATTCTTCCCATAGTTCCTTGGAAGAGGGTATCACCAGAAAATAGGACTTTTTCCGCTGGAAAATATATACAAACGCTGCCGGGAGAATGGCCTGGTGTATGAAGAATCTCATAGCGCATTTTTCCTAGAAAGCCTTCTACCCCTTCTTCAAAGAAATGATCAACTTTGCAACCTTCAATAGCATGAAGTGATGGGAGACCGTCACTACCGGGATTTTCTACATTTTCACTATCTAACCGATGGCAATAGACAGGAATTTGATAGGTCTGGTGTATTTTTTTTACTTCCATAATGTGATCCCAATGAGAATGAGTAAGGAATATGGCAGTGGGGATGAGTCTATCTTTTTCGATTTTGGCTTGCACTGGAAAGGTAGAATCCATGGAAGGATCAATGATAGCACATTTTTTAGTTTCCGGGCAGCCAACTACATAAGTATTGGTGGATATCGGGGGGCATTCGAAACAATCGATGAACATAGACCTCCAAAGATATCGCGCCCGAGAGGATTCGAACCCCTAACCTCCCGGTCCGTAGCCGGGTACTCTATCCAATTGAGCTACCGGTGCATCTTTGCCGATAATGATCTATTACTTGCCCCATAAAATCAAGGATTTTGCCAAACAAAAAGGCTTATCTCATCTTGCGATGAAGGAGAAGGATTGTTTGGGCCGGAATTACCATTTTTTATGGTAATTCTGGG
>CAYPKB010000227.1:0-2538 GCA_964411185.1 uncultured bacterium | reverse complement strand
ATATGTCATGAGCTTAGCTATACAGCTAGCAGCTCCTTCCCTGGTAGGTATCCTAATGGCTGAAATGTTTTTAGGAATCGCCAACCGTCTTGCCCCACAGGTGCAAATTGTCTTTTTAGGAATTCCTCTCAAATCCTGGGTAGGTATCCTCTTTTTGATGATTGCCTGGTATTTTATCCTACAACAACTGAGCAAAGAGTCCTTAGAGTGGATAAAGGTTATCGAGAAAACTACCAACCAACTGCAACCGAAAAGCTAAAAAAATTCATTGCAGTAACCTAATCCTTTTCGTAACATCTTCCCCGCAAAAAAAAGGATTATCTTATGGCCTCTCAACTTTCTAGAAGCAGTACTCCGGTAGAAGAATATTTTTCTTCACCACCGTACTCTTCCTTATGCACAACGGATAGTAGCTACACTACAGTTTTTTCTGAAATCATTGATCAGATGCGAACCTTTCTGGAGATCTGGGAAGAAAGACAGCCTTTCGAATGGAAAAAACATTTTTTCGAACTGAGTCCTAAAGATAAAAAAGAGTTACTCATTCCTACCACAGCCTGCGAGAAACAATATCCCTTACAAAATACTTTTTTTCTCTTCATAGCAGAGCTACAAAAAACTTTTCCTCTCAAACTTTCTTGTGAGTCTTCAGGCAATTTTTTGTACCAACTTGCAGAAAATCAGCTTAGTGAACCAGAGCTGATATGTGCTTTAGAGAGACTAAAAGAAAAGGAATCGTTGCAACGCTTTCTCCTTTTTACACTTACTGATAAAAAATTTCGTTCCTTTTTCTCTCATATAGCAACTACTGGAAACCAAGATATCATCGCCTTATTTCTGACGCATTACAGGTCCCATCTACTTACCCAAGAAGATATTTTTATCTCTCTGAAGAGTCTGGTTGAGAATAAGTATAAACAGATAGATAAGGTTCTCTCTCATAAAAATCTTCTAGGAAGATTGGATGGAACTCAATTAGGCTCTTTGCTAGTTGCTGCTTCCGAAATAGGGTTTCTTCCCTTTTTGCAATCCTTTTCCCAACATAGAAACTGGCATGCAGTTTCTTCTACAACATATAGCCTAGCCTTGCGCAGCTCTGTTAACGAGGGACACAGGGAGGTAATAAATTTCCTATTTAGCCATAAACGAGAAAAAGATACTTTGACGAAGGATCTCTATCAATCCATACTCCATGCTCTACAAACAAAAGATAATACCATCGCCTCTACCTTACTCAGACAAAAAAAGGAAATTGCCCTTTTTTCTGAAGAACAACAAACGCAAATTCTCAGATCGGTAGTAAGCAGTGGACCTATTATCAGAAAAATTTTCACATAAATAGTGATTGGAGCAATTGTAAGCGAATTGCTTCATTCGAAAAAATAGGTCATGTATCGACAATTTACGCTTTTTTATATTACTCGTAATTGACAAATCTTTCAATTACGAGTAATATGAAAATATGGATCAGTATAGACCAACAGAGTATCTAGAGTTATTTCACTTGCACTTTTTGGAACAATTCGGACTAAAAACTGATAAAAGTTTATACGCTCTCAAAGGTGGTTGTAATCTGCGATTTTTTTTGAAAAGCATTCGCTATTCTCAAGATATTGATATCGACATCAAAACAGTCCGAAAAGAAACACTAACTAACCGCGTACGTAATATTTTAGAATCTCAAGCTACCATTCGTTTTCTCCTTTCCAAGGGAGTAGAAATTCGAAAAATATCTGAACCGAAACAGACAGAAACAACTCAGCGCTGGAAAATTCTCTTCTCTACAGAAAAAACAGGGATACCATTGCATACAAAAATTGAATTTTCCAGAAGAGGACTTAAAGAAGGAATCGAATTTGAACTTATCGATACCACCATTTCCTCTAAGTACCATCTACAGCCTATTTTTTCCTGTCACTATGTAAAAGAAGCTGCCTACACTCAGAAATTGGAAGCATTGATTGGTAGAAGTGAAACACAGGCTCGCGACCTATTTGATCTTTTTCATCTCATAAATTTAGGTTGCAAAAAAGTTACTATACAAAAAGAAAAGAAAGAAAAAATCAAAGAACGGGCTTTTTCTATTTCTTTTGAAGAGTTCAAAAGTCAAGTGGTTGCTTATCTACCTGTTGAATACTATCAACAATATGATGATATCTCCTTCTGGGAATACCTAGTAATAAAAGTTGTAGAGCATGTGGAAAATGGGAATCCTTAATATTTTAGAGGCTGTAAAAAAATTAGGCACTCCCGTTTTTTATACCAATGATCTTGCCACATACTTAAAAATTTCCATTTCTCATGCGAGCCATTCTCTGCGACGATTGGCTGCCGCCAATCATATTATTTCAATAAAAAAAGGGCTTTGGGCTCTTTCTGACCAAGTTGATCCACTTATTTTACCTGATTATTTAGTAGCCCCTTTTCCAACATATATATCTTTTCAAACAGCACTTTATTATCGGGATTGCATCGATCAGGTTCCATCTATTATCTATGTTGCTACACTTAGTAGATCAAAACAGTATAAGACACCTA
>CAYPKB010000226.1:0-2568 GCA_964411185.1 uncultured bacterium | reverse complement strand
GAGAATATGTTGCTGAGTTACCGAGAAGTATATACTAAACTAAAAGGGATTTGCAAAGAGGCAGAAATAGAGGATGTTCAAATTGGTATCAGCCATGATCCTATACGGTTCAGAAATTTTCATAAGTTGCATCCCATATGGTCTCCCTTAGAGAAGATTGTTTGTCATTATCTGACGGAAATTTGCGATGAGGCTTTTTATCGATATTTGAATACGGGAGAGTATTCTTTAAAAATTCCTTTTTTGGCAAATATCAGCTTCGATCACAGTACCCCGCCCCCTATGGATTTTTGTGCATTACAGTACTACACTCATCCACTTTTAAAACTCTCTTTGAAAGGGGGTGAATCAGTCACCAGAGTTCCAGGAGAAAATTTGGCTTCTTATGGTTATAGAACCCATGCAAATGGCTTGGCTTGGATTATAGAAAAGTATGCAAAACTCAAAAAAACAATAAAGTTTACAGAGGTTGGAGCAGATATCGGTATTAATAAGTCTGATGATGACTGTGAGAGAATTGCCTATTTTAATAAGATATTCCATATAGTTCAGAAAGCCATCAACTTAGGCTATGAGATAGATACTCTTCTTTTGTGGACTCTCGTTGACAACCTCGAATGGGTAAGAGGTTACTCAATTAAATTTGGGTGGATTAAGTTTGATCACAACAACAATCTATTTCTACCTAGGCCTATAATTTTCAAACTTCAGCAGACTATCAAAAAGGCAGGGCTTCCTGCAGGTAATGCCAAAGAGTTGCTCAAGATTTTGTCAGATTGGGGTAAAACTGAAAAAAAGTGATCAATCGTGAGATTTTTCCAGGGGAAAGACCTCATGTTGCTGTCTGCAAAAAGTCTCTTTCACGCCAATTAAACATAGAAAAAATGCTACAAGAAAAAGAGCTGGCATTACAGATAGGCCAATTTCAAAGGCTTTGAGTGTGTATACGGTAGCCTGTTCTCCTGAGGCTCGTTGAATAAGGTAGCTGGCAAAAGGGGGAATGAGAAAGCCAAAAAACATTACCGCTGTATTATTGAGTCCGATAGCTGTTGCATGCAATTTTCTTGGTACATGTTCTGAAATTACCGCAAAAGAGAGGCTCTGTCCTGAAGAAGCTACGCCAATCAAGAAAAACAAAACTCCGAGAATCCATAAATTCATTGTTTGGAGGATGATTATCGCAGATGTAGTGAAGATACCTAAGAGAGCTAAAAGTTGTAAGGGAGGTTTTCTTCTTTTTAACATATCAGAAATTTTACCCATTGAGAGGGCTCCGCAAGCAAGGCCTATCCACATCAATGAGACTACAAAAGCGGCATCAGACCGAGCAAGTCCTTTAGATTGCAGAAAAGTTGTTCCCCAAAAAGCTCCTAAGAGTGGCACAGATGAGTAGATCGTACCAGCGAAGATGACAGTCCACCATACCTGTCTGTTTTTTAATAGTTCTTTAATCTTAGATCGTAATCTTTCACTTGGCGTAACAAAAACAATTTGCGCTTTTTTTCCTTTGGGAGCTCCTTTGATAAAAAGAAGAATAGCAACGTTCAGAATAAGTCCGAAAAAACCGATATATAAGAGAATGTGTCTCCAATCATTATTGAATAACTTTAAGGCATAGGCAAGTGGTGCTCCAGCAAGAACAGGGCCGATAGAACCTAAAAATTGAGTAAGTCCGGCCATAAAGCCAAAATGTTCTCTTGGGAACCAATTGAGGGCGATCACGAGAAGAGAGACAAAAGCAAAGGAAGATCCAAAGCCTATTAATAGTCTTCCAACGAGAGCGGTATAATAACTATGAGCAAAAACAAAAGAGAAGACACCTATATTGCATATCAAGCAGGCCATAGTTAATAGGATTTTTACGCCATATCTATCTATGAGTAGTCCAACGGGTGTTTGCATTAAGGAATAAGTAAGATAATAAGCAGATCCTAAAAGAGCAAATTGTTCAGCACGGATGGATAGATCAGCCATCACTTCAGATGCAATGGTACCCATGAATACTCGTAAGAAATATTCATAGAAAAAGTAGAGGCAGGAAATAAACCAAATGAAAATGCCTAATAATGAGAAAGTTTTCTTTACTCTCATGGAAGATTATCCAACATTTTTTGTGAATGTTCCCAAACTTCGCTCTCCGTGTTGGCTATTTGTACCAGGGGTTCTCCCTCATTTGTAAGAGGAGTTAAATTTTGTCCTATTATAATGCCATGACATGGAGCAGTGATAGTAAATTTCCTTTCTGTTCCAAAAGGATCTGTAATGACAGCGAGCTCTTGTCCCTTGTCAACAAAAGAGCCAAGTTTTTTATGTGTATGGAAGAGGCCAGATCCCGGAGATTCTACCCATAGGGATTCTTTAATTATGGGAGGTGTTTGCTGTTTTTCTGATTTGCTTTTCGATGGTATCATCTCCAAGTGCTTCAACACTCTCAAAAGCCCTCGGATTCCAATACGAATGCCCATATCGTCAAGACGCATAGCTTCTCCCGTCATGTAGACAATGGTAGGAATTCCGTTTTCTTTCTCCATTTGCGATAAAAACCCAAAATTTTTCTGAGTATGCATA
>CAYPKB010000225.1:0-2575 GCA_964411185.1 uncultured bacterium | reverse complement strand
TTGGACTCTCCTGAATGGTAATATCACCAGCTTTGACATGAGGATCGGTGGGAAGAGAAGAGAGAAGAGAGAAAAAACTTAGAAAAAAAAAGGTTTTCTTCACCATTTTTAATCCCCTATCGTATTACGTATAATCATCCCTGCAAGGCCTCTGGGAGCTCTGAAAAAAATCGTTCCTTGGTTCAAGTTGGCAATATTGTCCAATCTTGCCATACCCCCACTGCCGGATGCTATCCCTCCTCTTACATCGATTCGTCCCAAAAAGGTATTTTGGCCAGTAGCATAGACAGATGTAGTCCCTCCATCCCCTGCATATCTGGCGTTGGCAAAAAGACGTACATTTTCTCCGATATCTACAGTCGATGCATTGATAATATTGGGATCTCCGCCTCCTATTCCTCCACCTATTAGAATGGTCCCTCCTCCCAAATCCATTTTCGTGGAAATGGTAGCTTGACCTTGCAGCTCTACAATATCAGCAGAAACGATCACAGAGCCCCCTGTGGAATTGAGATTGGAAGAGAGAATGGCAGATTGATCTTCCACTCTTACAGTGCCGCCTCCCACTCCTATCATACGCACCATTGCACTATTGGTTGCATCTCTTTTGGCTCTGGTAATAGAGGAACCTGTTAGATTGATAGCCAGTTCATAAAGATTGCCATCTACCTCTAAATCGATGGTTTTTCCTTCTATAATTCCTGATTGTGCGATTCCAGTAAGAGCGGGGGTATCTACAACAGGTGTTATGGTAATTGCCTGCGTAGAGGTATTAATAGCAATATCCCTTCCTGCTGCCATACCAATATAGTTGCTAGATCTAATCTCTCCACTATTTACAATCCTACTTCCCACCAATACCAGAAAATCATCATCTACTTGCAGGATCCCCTGGTTTTCTAATTGAGTGGAGGGACTACCGGAAAATTGCAAAGGATTTCCTGCTAGAAAATCCGCATTGGATAGATTGATATTAGAAACAAGAAGGCTTGCTACATGAATATTGCCTGTAGGGCCCACCAATACTCCGTTCGTATTTACAAGAAAAACCTGGCCATTGGATGCAATGAGTCCATTGATCACACTTTGATTGCTTCCTGTTACTCTGTTCAGTATGGCAGAAGTTGTATTGGGAAGAGTGAAAGTAACGCTCTCTCCATTACTGCAAGAAAAATCAAACCATTCGATAATGGTTCGATCACTGCTGGCTGTAATGGTCTGTTCTCCCCCTGTAGAAGAGATGGTAGCTGTTCCTGAAACCACTTCCGGAGCTGTTGGCAATCCATACAACGATGTGATGAGTATAAAAAGAAAAAACTTATACACCTTTACCCTCTTCTTTTTAGATACGGAAAATGGAGAAAAATGACAAGCTCTTCAATAGTTAACGATCAAAGAAAAATGGTGGCGGAAGACCTTTCTATCTGTAACATCTTCTATTTGATGCAGTTTAAAACCGGTATCGAAACGGAAAGTAAGGTAAGGAGCAATAGTATACCGAATACCTGGTCCCATCCCTAGAAGATATCCATTACTGATGAAACCGGGTGCATCTTTATGCACATCCCCTACTCCATAATCTAAAAAAACAAGAAACTGAAAGAGATCTCTATTTCCTTCCCTCCAACCATGCCAATCAAAAAAACTTATGGGCGGGGTACGGAACTCTGTCTGCACAACAAAAGCATTGTCGAAATTGAGAGTCCTCTCCACATACCCTCGTACCGTATCATAGCCACCTAACCCAAACTCTTCAGTAGGAAGAAGATTTTTATTTGCTAATTGAAATTGAAAGTTTCCTGAAAGGGAAAAATCTCTTGGAAGCGTAAACTGGGTGAAAGCATACCCCCTTACATAAGCATAGATGGTCTCTGCAAAGGGACGTAGCTCTTCATATTTTGCCGCATTTTTATTTACAAAAAGATCTCCAGGAGACCAGACAATTTCTGCTGAAAAGATCGTTTTATTGTAATCATTGTGAAAATCTCCGCTATATTTGGCCACTACCTGGGTAATTTGGACAGCGTTGGCAATAATAGAACCCTCTTCGAAAAAGAGATTATTATCTGTATTTTTATAATCTATCCCCGCAGCAAGTTCATGGGTATAATGTCTATAAGGTAAAAAGGGAAGAATATATCTTCCACTAATTTGCCAACTATCTCCCTCACTTCGAAATCCTATCGGCATCTTGGGCCTTACTTTAGAGTACCCTCCGTAGAAATCAATCAGATGCTGGAAGGTTTGTATAGGAATGGTCCATTGTACCGTATGCGCCCAAAATCTATCCGTATGAAAAGAGGAGATATATTGATAGGTGATCAGATGATCTCTGTTGAATCCATTTCCCCAAGTGATGCCGGCCAGAAATCGATTTCTTCCCGTAGCTTTGATACCTGTATTATCTATCCCGGCATAAGGACGCAAAGGAAAACGATCAGTAGTATAAAAAATAAGATCGGTAGATCCTTGCTCTTCTCCCGGTTGTAAAATGAGCTGACTATCTCGGAAGGGATTTCTGTTGAGCCAATACAGCTCTTTCATACTTTTTCTGCTATCGATCTTTTCTCCAGGT
>CAYPKB010000224.1:0-2593 GCA_964411185.1 uncultured bacterium | reverse complement strand
GAATAGCTCAGAAACGATCATTCAGACTCTTCTAAATGAAGCAAAAGCGCTTCATTTAGAGATCTTTTTAAAGCAAAGAATTGAAAAGATCGAGAAACTGGATCAAGGATTCCAGGTGGGTTCTTATACCACTCGAAAACTCCTCCTTGCAACAGGCAGCTCTAAAGAAGGTCACGCATGGTCAATTCACTTAGGTCATACTATCCAAAAACCGGTTCCTTCCCTTTTCACATTCAATATTCCCACTTCACCTTTAAAAGAGCTGAGTGGCATCTCCCACAATCCTGTCGAGTTATCCATTATAGGTACTCCTCTCGTTCAAAAAGGAGCTCTCCTCATCACTCATTTTGGTTTTAGTGGCCCCGCTGCTCTCAAGCTGTCTGCTTGGGGAGCCAGAACTTTTCATGAGCGCGAGTATAAGGTGCCGCTTTCAGTTAACTGGCTCCCCGACGAAAGCGTTTCCCAAACCTTTGCAGCATTGCTCCAGCTCAAGAAAAAGGCGCCACAAAAAACTCTTCTGGCTGAAAATCCGTTCAGATTTCCAAAAAATCTCTGGAAGAAGCTCCTCAATAATGAAAGGCGGCTTAATGATATCTCGCAAAAAGATTTGCAAATTCTCGCGCAAAAGCTTCACGCGGATATCTACCAAGTAGAGGGAAAAACTACGCATAAAGAAGAATTTGTAACTTGTGGTGGAGTGAATTTGAAAGAGGTACAATTTAAAACAATGGAAAGCAAAATTTGTCCCGGATTGTATTTTGCAGGCGAAATATTAGATATTGATGGGGTAACAGGGGGCTTTAATTTCCAAGCAGCTTGGACAACTGGATTTATCGCCGGTTCTTCGGCAACATTGATAAAAACCCACTCTAGTTCTAAATAGCTGAGAGGTAATAGAGAATGTTGGGTTAACACGCAAAATAGATTCAGGGTAAGTGAATTCTTGGTGGCAATTGAGAGACGGGGCAGTTTGATTGGGAAAAATTCAAATTTCTATACAACGTTAAAACCATAAATATTCATTTTTAAAGCATCAATTCAGAGCAATTTTCAGCTGAAAAAAGTTCATACTTCCCAATTTTCTGGGATTTATCACCTCCGTAGATCACGGCTCCATCTTCAGCACGTTCGGGTGCTTGTTTATGAAAATAATTCAAACCTTCGGAAAAGGAGGGTGAAAAAGTTTTACTACTTTTAATTTCAATTGGTGTAAGTCTACTTCCTCTTTGGCAGAGAAGATCAACTTCTTTTCCCGCAACATCCCGATAAAAATAGAGGCGAGGATCTAAAGCTTGGTTGTACCGTGCCTTCATAAGTTCAATAATAACCCAATTTTCAAATAGGTTTCCATATAGAGTGTCTCTTTTTAGTTGTTCTACTGAGTCGATGTTAAGGAGGTGACAAGCAAGACCTGTGTCTGCAAAATAGAGTTTGGGCGATTTGATTAATCGTTTGCCGAAATTTTCAAAATAGGGCTCTAATTGCACCAAAACATAGGTTGCCTGTAAAACTGCAATCCACTCTTTGATTGTAACTGCGGAGACTCCCACGTCTGTGGCCAGGTTAGCATAGTTAATAAGCTGACCAACTCTACTTGCAACAAGCTTGATAAACCGTTCAAATTGCATGATATCCTTAACTTGAAGTAATTGACGAACATCTTTTTCAACATACGTTTGAAAATAGCTGCTATAAGCATTGGTAATTGGCAAGTCTTCTGCGTAAATTTTGGGATATCCCCCTTTTAGAATGATTTCATCTAGGGAGTCGTTGATTTTTGCTTCACGAATTTCTTTAATACTCAGTGGAAGAAGTCTTAGAAGTGAAGTGCGTCCCGCAAGCGATTGGGACACTGCGGAATGGAGTTCTGCTTGATGACTTCCAGTTAAAATAAACATCCCTTTTTGATTAGATTCATCGACCAGAACCTGGATATAGGAAAGAAGATGCGGAGTTCTTTGGACTTCATCGAAAATTGCGCCCTCAGGATAGGACCTCATAAAGCTTCTTGGATCCTCAGTGGCCAAGGCTCTATTTTCGGCATCTTCCATATTGACATAGGGTTTATGAGGAAATGCGGCTTTCACAAGGGTGGTTTTCCCAGATTGACGAGGACCCAGTAGGGTTACAACCGGGTATTTTTCGCTAAGTTCTTGTATGTGAGTTTTTAACAATCTTTTAAACATTTAATCATCTCAGATATTCTGAAGTGTAACTTTAGATTATCCTAAATTCAAGTGAAAAATTATAAAGAGTAATTTAAAAATAATTTATTTGAGGCACAAATAGGTTTGGGCTTTTTGATTGTATTCTAAGTTTCTTTGGAATGGTAGTACGTTTTATCAACGATTCAAAGCAAAAAGCCTACCAGAATTGATAGGCTTTGATAAGGTTTGGAAATGGAGGCGGAGAGACGTGTTCAGAACTTTCAACTGGGGGAAGCTTCAAGCTGAATTTTCGCAATTCGCTCATTTTAAAAAGGTTATATAATTCAGCTGTCTTAATAAGTGAGAAAACAACACATAAGTATGTATGAAAATCTCACATATGATACACTGAAGGTATCATTATAGGAGTCAAAGCATGAGTGATA
>CAYPKB010000223.1:0-2597 GCA_964411185.1 uncultured bacterium | reverse complement strand
TTGAAAAGAGGCAGCCATATCAGCTTTTTTTTGATCTGTAAGAACACCTTCTTTTCTTAGCTCACAAGAAACTGCTGTTTTCATGCCACTGAAAGAAAAAGCAAAAGGAGCATTTTTAACTCTGGCTACCTTGAAAGGAAAAGTTTGGGGATCTCCACTTCTTGCCAGCAGTTCTAACTTGGCACCGCCTGGATAAGGGAGTCCTAAAAGAGAGGCCACTTTATCGAAGGCCTCACCAATAGCATCATCTACAGTAGTACCTATCATCTCATATGAACCCAAAGAGGTCATATAGGATAAAAAGGTATGTCCACCTGACAATACAATGCCAATAGATGGGAAGATAGAGATATTTTCCATCATAGCTGCATAAATATGCGCCTCTACATGATTGACACCGATCAGTGGGATATTCAAAGAGAAGGCGATTGCTTTAGCTCCCTGAAGCCCCATTAACACAGAGCCCATAAGACCGGGACCTCTTGCTACAGCGATCAAATCAATATCTTTGATAGAAAGAGCAGCTTTTTGTAAGGCTTGGTCAATAATTGAGAATAAATTTTTTTGATGTTCTCTTGCAGCAAGTTCAGGGAATACGCCTCCAAAACTTTCATGAATATCAGTTTGGCTTTGGATGATATTGGATAAGATTTTTTTACCATCTTGGACGACTGCAGCTGCTGTCTCATCACAAGTTGTTTCGATTCCCAGAACATACATGAAAATATTGTACGAGAGGCAAGGAATTAAGAGATAGACTCTAAAAGTTCTTTTGCAGCCTCTTCGTCTACTACCCATAGAGCTGGGCTTTCAGGAGTACCAATTTGTTCAGCAGGTAATATAGGGGACTTAGAAGAAGGGAGAAAAATTTTTTTTAGAATTTCTTTTTTTCCTTCGCCAAAAGCATAAAAACAGATGTTAGAACTATTGTTAATGCAGTCAAAGGTAAGTGTCATGCGCCAGCTGGCTTTTTGAGGGACGAAATTGGCACACACGGCTCTTTTTTGAACTTCTAATCCCTTGGTGTTGGGAAAAAGAGAGGCAGTATGTCCATCTTCACCAACACCTAACATGACTAGGTCAAAAAGGTTATCATCCAAGTATTGATCAAGAATTTTCTCATATTCTTCGGCCCCATCAGGATAGTTTTCTTCGTGAAAAGGCATAGGGAAAATTTGACCATCGGGAATAGGCAAAGAAGAAAAACCTGCTTCCATTGCCATATGATAATTGCTTTGAGGATGGTCTAAGGGAACAGCTCTTTCATCCCCGAAAAAGAGAAAGACTTTTGTCCAATCGATGGAGGAATGATAGTTCTTGTTAAGCCGCTGGTAGATTTTCTTCGGAGTAGAACCGCCGGAAAGAGCTACGGTGAATTTTCCTTTTTTTTCTATAGCTTTTTTTGCTGTGGTAATGAAGTGGGTGGCGGCAAACTCCACCGCTTCATTTACTGAGGGAAGGATGATAATTTTTTTTCTCTCATCCCAATCTTGAATAGTTTCTTTTTGGTGGATATCGATCATAAATTCATTGGTAATTGTAAAAGTGTCTCCAAATAATGAAAAGAGGTACCTCTGTAGGTAATCTCTTTGGTCAAAGAATGACCTGTTTTTCTTTCTCCAATTAGATGTTTGAAGGGAAGTTCGCACTTCTCATCGGAGAAGCGTTTTATAATTACCTCTTCAGGGTGCTCTCTAGTGAAAGAAAAAAGATCCTTATCGGCATCAAAGGTTAATGATAAAATAGCTCCAGGCATAAATTCTTTTTCTTCTTTGGGGTGTATGGTAACTTTCCAGCTACTCTCATCCCCTTTATAAGTTAAGGTAAGCTTATCTTTTTCTATTTTTTTTTCTTGTAACTCTAAACCTAACCTTCCTGCTAACCAAGTAGAGAGATAGAGGCTCTGTATGGTTAAGTGTGAAAAAAAATCACTTTTTTGGGAGTTATATTCAATATGGATAGAATGAACTTTTCGTAGATAGTCAATATTATTCGGATCATGGAAATGGGTAGCAATAAGATCTCTGAAAGGTTCTATTCTGGCCCAATTGAGATCAGCAACATTTTTCTGATGATTCCTATGCAATGTGAGTACTGTTTTGGCAAAGCAGGCAAGATCTTCTGCTGATTCTGAGTCAAAAATGACTCTTTTCGATAATTTCATGAGAGGTTGAAAAATAGTCTCTTCCTGACAAGGATCTTCAGCCCATAAAAGATAGCAGGGAAGGTCTGGAAGGAGGTGGGGTAAAATTAGAAAGGGAACTCTTTCCAGTTGGTCTTTGGTTACTCCGATGTCTATGTTGTCGCAGAAAAACTCTTCGCTCTCTTTTTCTCCTGTGGGTACTACGGATATGGCTACTTTTAAAAAGCTATTATCTCTCTTCTCTTCACAGGAAATGAAGAGGATCCTGCTAGGGTAGTTCTTTACTACTCTATCTACGATTTGTCTGATGTAATCAGTTCTAGAGGTGAATTTGGTAAATACAATGAGATTGAATAGAGAGGCTCTTGTTTTGTGTAATTCCGCAAGAGATTTCCATATTTCAGCCAATCTCTCTTCAATTTGGGAGGGGTCTACTAGCTCTCTTGCGTTGGTT
>CAYPKB010000222.1:0-2602 GCA_964411185.1 uncultured bacterium | reverse complement strand
TGTGGAAGATTTGGACAAAATCATGGAGCTGACTGATATTGACTTTGTTGATTTGAAGGATAGCCTGGATAAGTATGAAGTACCACGGATAGAGCATGATGAAGATAACATCCTCATATTTACAAGGCATCCTACAGAAATAGAAACGGGACTCTATACTCTCACCTTAACTATTTTAATTACTCCTCACTACCTTGTCACTATCACTCCTCAAACAAGTTCGGTGATCAACCGAATAATAAATAGCAATCTTCGTGTAGCTACTGCACAAAAATCAAAATTACTCTTTCATATTCTTTTGAGGATAACGCAGGAATTCAATAATAATATCAAAAGAGTCCGTTATAAAGTCTTAGAACAAGAAAAACAGATGGAGTTGGTAGATAGTGAGGATATTGTCCAACTGACAAAAAATGAAGAGATTTTAAATCAATATCTAACCTCTTTAGTTCCCTTGCGCAACCTTTTAGAAGCGCTATCTTCTGGAAGATTTGTTTATCTCTATGAGAAAGATATCGACGTGCTGGAAGATCTGATGATAGCCATCAAACAATCGGAAGATTTATGCGATGTGAATATCAAAAGTATTAGAAGCTTGCGAGATGCCTATCAGATCATTTTCACCAATGATGTAAACCGAACTATCAAGAGATTAACAGCAATTACCATCATTTTCACTATTCCGACTATCATTTCATCGATATATGGGATGAACGTTTCTCTACCTTTAGAGAAAAATCCCTTCGCCTTTTTGATAATCATCAACTTGATTATTTTGCTTTCTTTTATTTTATATATCGTTTTTATGAAGAAAAAGTGGCTTTAAACTAGAAGTATAGAAGGATTTTCCAAAATCCCTTGTACATCTTTCAGAAATTTTGCTCCCACACCGCCATCGATGACCCTATGGTCACAAGAAAGAGTCATATTCATCAATTTAGCAGGGACAACCTTACCATCTACAATTTTCGGCCTATCTTCAATCCCCCCAACAGCTAAGATAGCACTTTGTGGTGGATTGATCACAGCTACAAAATCGGTGATTCCAAACATACCTAAGTTAGAGATGGTAAAAGAGCCGCCTTTATACTCTTCAGGTGCCAACTTTCCCTCTTTTGCTTTCTTAGCTAGCTCTTTCATTTCATAGGATATCTGCTGAAGGTTTTTATAATCTGCCAGCCTGATGATAGGAGTAATCAACCCCTCTTCAAGAGATACAGCAATAGAAATATCAATGGTTTTAAAGTAGACAACCGACTGCGATTGGGTATTGAATCCGCTATTGACTTGAGGATGATTTCGTAGAGCTAATGCACAAGCCCGCACAACAAAATCATTGAATGTAACTTTCATATGAAATTTTTTCAGTTCTTCACGAACGGTTACAAGGGAAGTAACATCTACCGTTTGTTGTAGGTAAAAATGAGGAATGAATGATTTAGATTGTTGTAACCTTTGCCCAATTACCTTTCGCATTTGGGAAAGAGATTTTTCTTCATAGCTCCCTGGTGCTGTTTTCGGGATTGGTCTTTTAGAAAAAGAGACAATGGTATCTTCTGCTGCTAAATCTAAATCTCTACTCATTACTCTTCCATGAGGACCTGACCCTTTGACGGAGGTAAGATCTAGATTTTTTTCTCTAGCCAGCTTCTTTGCTAGAGGAGAGGCAGAGACCTTTTTTTCTTTCAATTGGCTAAAATCAAACTTCTCAAGGGGTGGTTCTGGAACGAAGGCAGGTTCTTGGATAGCAGTTCCTTGTTTAGGAGCCTCTTTTTTCTGCTCTTTCGGTTCCTCTTCTTTTTCCTCTGTAGTTTCTTCCACTTCTTCTTTAGGGGCTGTTCCTTCCGGCTCAAATCCCTCTATGCTCTCATCTGCTGTCTCTGTTAATACGGCAACGGGCTGATTGATCTTAGCAACACTCCCCTCAGGAATCAAAATTTTTCGCAGATATCCATCATCCAGGGCATTATGTTCAACAGTTGCCTTATCTGTGGCCACTTCAAATAAGAGATCTCCTGCCTTAATCTGATCTCCCTCGTTTTTATGCCATTTTACAATGGTCCCCTCTTCCATCGTTGGGGAAAGCTTTGGCATATTAAGTGTTGTAGGCATGATCTATCTCCACTGTTACCATTTTAAAGCAAGAACCTCTTGGATGGCGTAGAGTATTCTCTCTTTATTTGGCAATGTTTCATTTTCTAGTACCTTGGAATAAGGCATCGGTGTCTCTTTTTGACAAACTCTTTTCACAGGAGCATCCAAATAATCAAGACAATGCTCCATAATCTGAAATCCCATTTCTGCGCAGATACCTGCAAAGTAGTGACCTTCTTCGACTAAAACACAAAAATGTGTCTTTTTAACTGATTGAGCTATAGTAGGAATATCCATAGGTTTAATGGTACGAAGATCGATAATTTCAATTTCAATCCCTCGTTTTGCCATCTCTTCAGCTGCAGCAAAACAGTGCTTCAAGGTTCTACTATAGGCTACAAGGGTAAGATCTTTTCCCTCACGGACCACTTTTGCTTTTCCGATGGGGACCAAATATTCCTTTTCGGGAATTTCCATTTTGTCACCATAATCGAGCTCGTTTTCTAAA
>CAYPKB010000221.1:0-2603 GCA_964411185.1 uncultured bacterium | reverse complement strand
GAATACAGATTTTTGGAGAGCGTTGTTCCGGTACTACCTATCTCTCGGAACTGATCCGTTCCAACCTAACCATTTCCTCTTCCTATCCTTTTGGATGGAAACACTTTCCTTGTTGGTACAATACTCCTTTTGTAAAAAAAGTCCTGAAAGAAAAGGGAGAAAGATATTGTTTTTTGAAAGATAGTAGACACTATCTTTTTCTTATCATCTTTCGAAATCCATATGATTGGCTTTGTAGTTTCTATCTGAAACCGCACCATGTTTCCAGGAAAATAGATACAAAAACCTTCGGACGTTTTATTCGGAGTAGATGGTACTCCGAAGAGAATGCAAAAGGAAAGCTGTTGGGGAGTAGAACAAGAGGCATCCTAGACCTCAATCCCTACACCAACCAGCCTTTTCGCAATGTACTCCAATTACGAAAAGCTCGTATGCAAAATATGCTATCCATTCGAAAAATGACTCCCAATGTCTATTATATTAATTATGAAACTCTAAGAGATCATCCTGAAGAGATCATAGAAGAAATTTCTACTCTCTACCATATTCCAAGAAAGGGTGATTTCATACCTATTACTACCTACAAAAATGAGAAGAAAGAGAAATTTAGACCCAAAAAATACTTTTCCATCCCTCGAAGAGATTTGATTTTTATCCAAAAGCAGTTGGATTGGGAGCTGGAAAAAAAGATGGGGTATTTTCCCAGAAGATTAACCAAAAACTGAAAAGAGTATGCGTTTATTGATTCAAAGAGTGAAAAAGGCTGAAGTGTCTGTAAAAAATGAGATGATAGCTTCTATTTCGCAAGGTCTTCTTATTTTTATTGGGTTCCATAAGGAGGATACAAGCTCCTCTTTTCATAAAAGTATAAAGAAGGTGGTATCTCTCAGGATTTTTGCAGATAGAGAGGGCAAAATGAACCGGAATGTTGTAGATGTCGAGGGAGAAATATTAGTCGTATCCCAGTTTACTCTCTATGCAAATAATCAGTCGGGGAATCGACCCTCTTTTTTTGAAAGCGCTCCTCCCGATAGAGCAATAGATTTATACAACAGCTGGTGCAAACAGTTAGAAGAACAGTTCCAACCTACTAAAAAAGGGATTTTTGGAGCCGATATGCAGGTGGATCTTATTAATGATGGCCCTGTAACCATTTGGCTGGATTATCCTCCAGCCAATGATTCTTTGTGATTCTATCTATCTGAGAACATTTCTTCTCTTTTGAAGAAGAAGGCAATTTCCGTTTTAGCTGTCTCTTGACTGTCAGAACCATGGATAGCATTTGATTCAATGCCATCTCCAAATTTGGCTCGGATAGTGTGTGGCTCAGCCTTTTTGGGATCGGTTGCTCCCATGATATCTCGGTTGCAAGCGATAGCATCTTCGCCTTCTAGCACCATAACCAAGATGGGGCCACTGCTCATAAACTCTACCAACTCTTGAAAGAAAGGGCGTTCAGCATGAACGGAGTAGAAAGCGGAGGCTTCTTGCTTGGTTAGATGAACCATTTTGGCTGCGATTACTTTAAGATTTTGCTTTTCCAAAAGAGCAATAATCTCTCCGATTTTGTTTTTTGCAACCGCATCGGGCTTAATAATAGAAAGGGTTTGTTGTTGCATTTTCCTACTCCTAAAAAATTAGACATCGTTAGTATAGAAGGAATCCAGATAAAAATCGAGGTCTACTTTGTCGCAATCTATTTATCCCGATTTATCAAATATAAAAAAGATTTTAGTTATAAAGATAAGAAATTTGGGAGATGTCTTACTTACATCTCCTCTTTTATCTATTTTGCGTTCTAGATTTCCTCAGGCAACAATTGATCTCTATATCAATAAGGAAGGAGAGGATTTGATGAAATCCAATCCACATATCGACCATATTATTACCTATGACCGTAGCGTGAAAAAAAAAATTTTTCTTTTTCGATTTTGGAAAGAAGGAAAAATTTTACGCTCTATCCGTTCCGCTCACTATGATCTTCTTATCAATCTGACCGAAGGGGATAGAGGTGCTATTTGTGCTAAAATTTCTAAAGCTCCTATAAAAGTTGGATTTGATCCTGGAGAAAATTCTTCTAAAAGGAAAATTTATACCCACATTGTAAAATCTCCGGGAAGACCAAGACATATAGTTGAAAGAAATATAGATGCTTTGCGTAGGATTGGGATTTTCCCAAACAAAGAGGAAAAATCTCTAGTACTACCTTTGATTCCAACTGCGAAGAAAAGAGTAGATGCTTACTTGGAAAAAAGAGGTTTTTCTTCTTATATCCTCATTCATCCTGTAGCTAGATGGTCTTTTAAAAGATGGCCCGAAGAAAAAGTACAAACACTTATCGAAGAGCTTATAACAAGAGGGGAGAAGGTGGTAATCACTTCGGGATCTGATCCCAAAGAGATTGCCTCCCTTAAAAAAATAACCCGCGAACTTGAATCAGAGAATCTACTTGTTTGCGCCGGGCTTTTTTCTTTATCTGAATTTGCAGCTCTTCTTGATAAAGCCTCTTTGGTCATTTCTATGGATACGCTTGCAGCTCATATGGCTTCAGCCAGAAAGAAAAAACTGATAGTGCTTTTTGGACCTACTTCAGAAGCAAATTG
>CAYPKB010000220.1:0-2624 GCA_964411185.1 uncultured bacterium | reverse complement strand
AAGTCTATCAAAAATTAAATTTAATTAGTGGGATAATCTCAGGTTTACCTTTTAGTACGTGTTAAAAATAAAGGAGAATATATGTCTTTTGGTTTGTTAAATTGCAAAATCCCAAATCGTGGGGTGCCAATAACCATTGACATTGAAATGATGCCTGCAAATATGAAAGACTTTCATGACGGTATAATTTTTATTGGGCGAGGTCTTATTTCAAAAGATAATGCTTTCCCTCTTATCAAATATAAGTGGAAGAGCCTGTATACCTTGTAAAGGAGATCCGAATTGAGAAGATTAGCAGCCTTATATTCAAAATTCATTTTATTATTTAGCTGTTGTTTATGCTCTTCCGTAAAAGCTGTTGATTTAGATCCAACTTCACATGATTATCTATCGGATAAAAAATATTCAAAAAGCATTGAAGTGAAAGGCTATTTAGTAACAAAAGACCAGTTGGCAAAACTGTTTAGTGAAAAAAACGGAGCGGTTATTCAAAAAACAAATAAAGATCTTCATGATAAGGAAGTTTTTTTATTAATTCGATGTAAAAATTTTGGAGATTATAGGGCTTTTGGCACTTTGAATTGCCAGCTTCCAAATTGTGGAAGTCCAATTCCAATTAGAATCATGATGATGCCAGGATATATGAAATCTTTTCGCGATTCCGTGATGCCTGTAGAAGGAGGACTTATTCGAAATGATAACAGAAGTCCAAATGTTACATGTAAATGGAAACATTTATATACAATTTAAATGAAAAAAACTCTCTCTCTTATTTTTGGAGTCTTTTATCTTATCTTTACTTTTCAGAGGATTGCGCGGATATAGTATTAGCTTATGATCCAACTGAGAAGATACCATATGCATATGACTCAACTCGTGAATATTGATTCTCTTGATGTAAAGTTCATTTAGAATTTTAATCCAAGATAATGATCAAATAATTCCTCCATCGCTTCTCTAAAAATGATAGCCCCTCCTTCCTTATATCTCTGCTATAGTGAAAAATAAATCCAGATGAAATTTCAAATATCGTAAATAGATCTCATAGGTTTTTGTAGAGTGAGTTTATCGCTTGCTTCAAATCATACAGCACAGTATTTTTCTTTATTAAAAATTTAATTCGCAGGTCCATATGCCACGATTTATGAAAAAAATTTTGTATTTGTTTTGCAGCTGCTGTTTGTGCTCTTCCGTAAAAGCTGTTGATTTAGATCCAGCTTCGCATGCTTATCTATCAGACAGAAAATATGCAAAAAACATTGAAGTGAAAGGGTATTTGGTAACAAAAGATCAGTTAGCAAAACTATTTAGTGAAAAAAACGGAAAAATTGTTCAGAAAACGAATAAGGAACTATATGGTCGCGAAGTTTTTCTTCTGATTCGCTGTAAAAATTTTGGAGATTATAGGGCTTTCGGTACTTTGAAATGCAAACGATCAGGCCGTGATTTTGCTTCAATTGATGTCATGATGATGCCAGGATACATGAAGTCCTTTTATGACACTGTCCTCCCTGGGTACAGTGGGGTTGTTCCCAATGATAATGATAGACCCATCTTAACTTTTGAATGGAAAAACTTATATACGATCTAAGGTAAAGAGATGAAAAAGTTTCTCTCTTATTTTTGGATTCTTTTACTTCATTGTTGCTTTTCAGCAGATTGTTCAGAAAAATCGTTAGCTTACGATCCAAACGGGAATGTTTCTAAATATACCACTCCCCATGCTGGAGAGATATCCTATGTATATGACGCAATTAAGAGACTTACGAACATTGATTATCCTGATGGAAAGTCTATCAATTATACCTATGATTATAACAGCAATCTCACAAGAGTGTCTGACGATCATGGTATTACTTCTTATTCTTATGATGCTTTAAACCGATTAACTAAAGCTCAATTTCCCAACGGAAATATTGCTTACCAATATGACCCTGCTGGCAGATTAACCAAAATCGTCTATCCGGACCTTGAAGAAGTTCAATATAATTATGATAGTCGAGGGCGTCTAGTTCAAGTCATTGATCAAGCAGGTCTTACTCAATATGAATACGACGATGAGACAAATCTAGTCACAAGAGTACGCCTTGCTAATGGAGTTATCACAGAATATTTCTATGATAATGTTCCTCAGGTAACGGATGTAATTCATAAAAAGTCAGACGGGACTTTGATTGTCAAATATCGATATTCTTACGACAAGAATGGCAATTGTGCATCCGTAGAAAAAACAACTCCACTGCAGGTAGAGACTACTACTTACATCTACGACAAACTCAATCGCCTTATAGAAGCCAAATACTCCGATCAAACCTTTGAGAAATATATTTATGATGGGGCTGGAAATCGTTTTAGCCAAAGTTACTCAAGAGGAGACAATCGAGTATGAATATGATCACCTAAATCGATTAACACGAGCAGGGAAAACTTTTTATTATTATGATTCTTCCGGAAATCTCAGAAAAAAAAGGTGTAAAGGAAAAGAAACACTTTTCCAATATAATGCTTCAGGAAAACTGACTTCCTGGGATGATGGGGAAAATAGAGTTCTCTTTGATTATGATGGAGAGGGAAGAAGGATTTCCAAAACGGTCAATGGAAAGAAAACAAAAAGCACGGTCAGG
>CAYPKB010000219.1:2173-2634 GCA_964411185.1 uncultured bacterium | reverse complement strand
CTTTTGGTTCAACTGCTACATATTTAATAGGCTTTCCTAATTTCATAATCACAATGAGAGTATTCAAAAGAAAGAGGTTGAAGATAACTATTTTCTAATATTCCAATAATTTCTTTCAGTTCTCTTTCCTTGCCATGAAAGGGGAAAAGAGTGGCTAGATCTTCTTTTGTAAGTCCATATTCTTCCATTTGAAGAAATCTTGGTTTTTCTTTTTCTGGTTCTAAAGGGTTGATAGGAGCTGCGAGATGGCCTAGATTTCGGTATGCCTCTATGAGGAGTTGAACTTGGTGCTTTTTATCCGTTACTACTCCATCGGGAAATAGTTCCATTCCCTTGAAAAAAGAGACCCAGGTAGGATCAAGTCTCTCTGGTTCTTGGAGATAGATCCGATAGAGTTTTTCCAAAGTCTGCAACGTAGCTATCTCTTCAAACATTCTTCCCCCTATTTTTTCTTTATCATG
>CAYPKB010000219.1:0-2163 GCA_964411185.1 uncultured bacterium | reverse complement strand
AAAAAAAACGCGATTTCCCTAACTTCTGGGCACCTGGCAACGATTTTTGAAGATTTTTGTAAAATTTTATTTTCAAAAAAATGTTTGCAATTGTATGTAGACGAGATATTGGAGTGATATGGAAGCTAAGAGTGAGAGATTAAAAAAATTAGAAGTTGAACTAGAAGACTTAGAGCAATGGCTAAAATTGGGTTTAGTTCCCAAAAAAGAAATTGACAAACATAAAGCAGAAATTGATGCCGTAAAAGCTAAGATCGAGGAAGAAAGGGAACGTCTTCGTTTCCTTAAAGAAAATGGTGAACTGGAAGAATATGTAGCACCAAAAAGAACGCCGGGAAGACATGCCTACCCCGAGGCTCACACCATGCCTGATATGGAAATGGCTGACGGGATGACAGATATTGGCATCGACATGGAAACAGAAGGATATGAAGGTGAGACCACTTTTGATGATACAGAATCTGAAGAAGAGGTAGAAGTAACCACCTACGAAGATGATGATCCTTTCTCAGATAGAAATCGTTGGAAAAGGGGTGTAATGGAAGACCCTGATGTCGACAACTGGTGATCTTGGACTATACGTTCATATTCCTTTTTGTACCAAAAAATGCCCCTATTGCAGTTTTTATGTAATCCCACACAGCAAGAAAAATGAAGAGATTCTTTTGCATGCCTTGCAAAAAGAGTGGGAAAAAAAGTGGCCTGAGATCAATCAGAAAAAGATTGTAACCATCTATTTTGGCGGGGGAACCCCCGCTCTATCTCCAGCTATTATCCTCTCTTTTTTACAATGGGTAGAAAAAAGGTCTCTCTTAGATCCTGCCAGGGAAATTACAGTAGAGGCAAATCCAGAAACTCTTTCCGAAACGACGCTCTACACGCTTGCTCAAGCTGGAGTAAACCGGTTGAGCATAGGAGTACAAAGTTTCCATGATGAGTCTCTTAAAGTTTTGGGTAGAACTCATACAAAAGATAAAGCCTTAGAGGCTATTCGTACGGCCTCCCGCTATATTCCCAATATTTCGATCGATTTGATGTTTGATCTACCTGAAGAAGATCTCACCTCTCTTGAGAAATCTATTAGTTATCTGCCAACGCTTCCTATTACCCATTTATCGATTTATAACTTAAGCATTGAACCCCATACTCTTTTTTTTAAAAAAAAGGATCAACTGATACAACCCTCTCCACAAGAATCTAAAAAACATATGGACTTTCTTTTTTCCTATTTAGAACAAATAGGATTAGAGAGATATGAGATTTCCGCTTTTTGTAAGGATGGAAAATTTTCAAGACACAATTGTCGATATTGGAAAAACCAAGATGTAGTCGGATTTGGCCCTTCTGCTACTAGCTATTTTCAGAAAAAAAGGTCTAAAACACTTGCTTCTCTATTGAGGTATGCCACTAGATTAGAGCAAGGAGAATCTATTTTGGAATATGAAGAGAGATTACCAGAAGAGAAGAGAAAGCGATTAGAGATTTGTCTTGGTTTGCGAATGATGGAAGGAGTAGAAATATCTTCTTCTGATCCCATTTGGGAAGAGATAGATCCGTTAATAGATAAGAAACTGTTAGAGAATAAAGGAAATAGAGTCCAACTTACTAAAGAGGGAGTCTATTTCCATGATTATATTTGCAGTGAACTGATTTAGATTATTTCACTTCGATGATTTTCATTTCGAAAGTGAGAGTTTTCCCTGCTAGCGGATGGTTAAAATCGATAACAGCCTTTTCACCATTTACTTCGTGAACACGAATTCTGTATTGGTTTCCCATTTCATCCTGAACCCCTAGAATTGCCCCTTCGTAGCGCATCTCTTCAGGAATAGCACCAGAGTCTACCTCACGGAATGCAGTGGGATCTACTTGGCCAAAAGCTCTATCAGGAGCAAGTGTTACCTTTTTGCTCTCCCCTTCATTCAAATTTGCTATCTCATCTTCTAGTGCAGGTAGTATTTGATGCATCCCTTGATAAAACACCAATGGAGTCTCGCCCACGTTAGTATCTACCAGCTGACCGTTATCTAAAAAAACAGAATACTCCATGGAAACTTGCTTCCCGTTTTGAATCATGCTGAATTCCTCCTTGTCCTTAAGGCTCCTCTTAACAGATTCAATCTCTATTATTCCAGCCTCTTTTTAAAAAAAAGAAAAAAAAAT
>CAYPKB010000218.1:0-2661 GCA_964411185.1 uncultured bacterium | reverse complement strand
ATGAATAATCCTCTGGTGATCACTCCCGAAGAAAAACTTTCCGTACGGGAGATCGAAAAGAGAAACCTCTTCATAATACGTTCACTTTTCCAGTTCCAATTTTTGGAAGATATTTCAGAGGAGCAATTCTTGGATGGTTTAGAAAAAGCAGCTCAAAGCAAATCTCAGATGATTGTCAAATACCTACTCTCCCATCCCATTATTAGATCTATTTCTCTCGATGCATTTCGAACTTTTTATTTGGCCTGCACTGCGGGAAATAGTGAAGTAGATACTATGATTCAAAATGCCTATAGCAGCAGGGTTGAGGCCTTTTTTTTTCTCAGATTGAAAGGAAAGCACAATAGTGACGGTCCTGACACGGCAGCTGATATACCAGCAGCTCTAAAATTTCTACATCGGAGATTTCGTTTGGACTTGCGCAAGGAAGCTTTAGTAGATGCTATTAATCATATTCAGCATGATCCATCTTTTCCATCTGGAGCAAGTTTTATTTCTGCTACTATAAGAAAACTGATAGATCTTCTACAAAACAACTTTGTGGATGAAATAGAAGAATATGTGAAAAGAGTGGCTAATGTTACTCTCACCGATTCTATTTTACGCAGATTACATCAAGAAGTGACAGCAGAGCTTCGAAGGATTTTATTAGAATCTGATGAAAAAGTTTCAATGGATGAGCTATTAAACTCCATGGAGCTATCAGTTGAATTAGAAGAAGAGCTAGATGAAAGATTGGAAAATTCTCGAATGGTGCGTCCTGCCATAAGAGAAGCTGATGCTATTCCTCCTGCTATTCCTCCTAGACCTCAGGTGCGAAGAAACCAACAAGTAGAAGCAGATCAAGAGGATATGTCCCAGGCTTTTGCTATGATTTTTGATTGATAGAGGTAAGTTTGTACTAAAGCTCTTAAGATAATAGTGCTTTGATAAAACTCTCTGCATCAAAAGGAGCCAGGTCATCTTCTTTTTCACCAAGACCTACCCATTTAATATCTAAAGAGGTTTCCTTTTTGATGGCGCACACAATGCCTCCTTTTGCACTCCCATCCAATTTGGTGAGAATGATTCCGGTAAGAGGAGTGAAGGAGTGGAAGATCCTAGTCTGATCTAGAGCATTTTGACCGGTAGTGGCATCTAGTACCAGTAGGGTTTCATGGGGAGCATCTACTTGCTGTTTTTTACATACTCTCTTTATTTTTTCCAATTCATGCATTAGATCCGTCTTTGTGTGTAATCTGCCTGCGGTATCGATGAGAAGGATATCAGCATTTCTTGCTTTGGCTGCATTGACTGCATCAAAAGCGACCGCAGAAGGATCTCCTTTTGCTTGCCCTTTTATGATTTCAATACCGAGTTTGTTAGCCCAATGCTCTAGCTGTTCTATAGCAGCTGCACGGAAAGTATCGCATGCTGCTACCATCACTTTTTTTCCTTGCTTATGATAGAGTCTGGCCAGTTTTGCTATAGAGGTAGTTTTTCCGCTTCCATTGGTTCCCACAACTAAAATAACGTGAGGAGCTCCTTCCAGTTGGTTATTCTCTTCTTGCGGTCCTAGAAGAGAAGAGAGCTCCCCATGGATGAAGGTCATGATCTTGTCATTAGAAAGTTTTGGATTTTTTTTAAGATGGTTTCGAATCTTATCTACTAAATCCATAGTAAGATCTCCTCCAAAATCTGCCTCGAAAAAAAGCCTTTCCATCTCTTCGAAAAGCTCTTCGTTCTTCTCTTTACTAGATAGAAGATTTTTTAACTTTTTTCCGAAATGGAAAGAAAGCTTAGAGAAGAGAGAGCGAAATGATTGTAACCCTTTAAGGAAAGTCTGAAACATCTTGATCGAAATACTAGGGTATCACATAAAGAAATTCATAGGAAGGATCTGATGCATTTACATGAATATCAAGCAAAACAATTTTTGAAAAAAAGAGGGATTCCCATCCCTGACTTTGGTGTTGCCTCTTCAGTGAAAGAAGCAAAAGAGGTAGCAGGCGCCCTTAATTTGGATGAGGCTGTCATAAAAATACAGGTGCATGCCGGAGGTAGAGGAAAAGCAGGCGGCGTGAAGATCGCTAAAAACAAAAAAGAGATCGACCAATTCGCAGAAGATCTCATTGGAATGAAGATGGTCAACCGGCAGACGGGGCCTGCCGGTGTGATAGCTGAGAAAATTTTAATCACACGACCTGTGAATATTAAAAAAGAGTATTATCTTGCTGTAACGATCGACCGGAAAAAGGGTGTTCCCATTGTGATCGTCTCTCCGAATGGAGGAACCGATATCGAAGAGATAGCAGAAAGCTCTCCGCAATCTATTCGTAAAGTTCCCATCGATATTTCAGGGACAATGAAAGGATATCAGCTTCTTCGTATCACCAAATTTTTAGGATGGGAAGGAAAAATTGCTAAAGAGGGCGCTCTTATATGTGAGGCATTAGCTAGAGCATTTATAGATTTGGATGCCTCTTTATTAGAAGTGAATCCTTTGGCAGAGACGGAAGAAGGGGCTCTGTCAGTTGTAGATTTAAAGCTTTCAGTGGATGAAAACGCCCTTTTTAGACACAAAGAACTTGCTGCCTGTTATGATCCCACACAGATATCACCCGAAGAAAAGGCTGCTAAAGAGTTTGATTTATCTTATGTCTCCATGGAAGGAAATATTGG
>CAYPKB010000217.1:0-2696 GCA_964411185.1 uncultured bacterium | reverse complement strand
TCACAAAGATAAAAAAAAGTGTGTTGTGGCTTGCAAGCAGGGTGCTTTAGAAATTTTACGATTGCAAAAAGAGGGGAAACAACCTTTGCCGATCGAAGAATTTCTTAGAGGAATGTCATCAAATTTTACTTTTTAAAAAAAATTTTCTTTATAGTTTCTTAAAATAAGAGCGTTTGGTATTATTCGCGATCTATTTTACAGGAGAGAGTTTATTATGGCTGCAGCAGCAACATCACAAAAACTGTGGTATTTACGTGAAGATTGCCCCAATTACTTGAATAGTGATCTGTCATCAACTCAAAAAATCTCTATCGGAATGCAAAGACTCGATGAGGGTTTTGGTTTGAACATTGTGAATATCAAACTGGCAAAGTTTATTAAATCAATGGGAACCGTTTGGGCTGGCATGGTTGGGTCCATGAATGCCAGAAATGTTGTTCTACTTACAAGAGGAATGGGGAACTACCTGGGCTTTTCAGTAGCTTTAAAGCTCATTGCAGATGCTGTAAAAACGGCACGTTTTGCTCTATCCCATCTTACTGGAGATCTGGAAAAGCCTATATCTGCCTATAATTATCTTTTCGACTTTGCGATCGATTATGCAGGTGATATTGCTGATTGCGTTCTTCTATTCAATCCGGCGGCTATTCCTTTCCGCATTGCTTCAGCATTTTCTCATGTTCTATACGGCATGAACGATATAACCAAAGCTGTGAACTGTCATATGAAGGAAAGTGATGGGAAAACTGACATGAGCGAGTTAGAGAAAGTAATAGAAATCGAAAATAAAAGATTTCATATGATCAATGCAGCAAAAGCTATTTTTTCTATCATTTCATCTATCTTTGGACTTGGAATAGCTTTACATGCAGCTGGAAAGCTCGGAAGAGTGGCTCCAAAAGTGATGCAATCTATGCCAAAATTTATGAGATCTTTCTTCGTTTACTTTGCTCTTAGAGCAACTATGGTTAAAGCTAGTTGTTCAGTTCTATCTGGATTTGCAGGAGCTTGGAGTAAATTCTATAAGATTCTAAGTACAGAAAGGCTCAACCAAACTTATATAACAAAAACGGATCTTGGCGTGGAAAAATGCAAAGCGTTTAGGAGAACAATGTTAACTCAACCAGCTCAAAGACAAAAGTAAAAACTTTTTTCGAACAAGCATTCGAATGAGGTCACTAACCCTAGAAGGAAAAAAATATTTACTCCTTCTAGGGTTTTCTTTTTTGATGATTCTATTATTTCAAAAAAAGCCTACAGCGAATGATTCAATATCGATTATTCGGATTCATGTAGAAGGAGAGAGCAAGAAAAGGGGAACCTTTGTAATCCCTAAAGGTATGCTTGTGCGAGAGGTTTTACAGGGTGTAGGAACTACTCCTCTTTCCAATCTTACTGCAATAGACCTAGATAGAAAGCTTGTAGAGTCACAAACCTTGGTTATACCTAGAAAAAAGTTTATTCTAGTAGAAATAAAAGGCGCTGTAGACCGAGAAGGGAAATACACTTTGCCTGTGGATGCTAGGATGTGCGATCTACCAAAGTTGGTAAAGATAAAAAAAACAGCCGATAAAAAATTTTTTCGTAGTCGAAAAAAAATTTCACGATACAAAAAAATCAAGATTCCTTTCGTATCAATTAAATAAATGGATTAGAACTCTTTTCGGGATTCATAGAAAAAGAGTTGAGCTCAATTGCATTCTACCATATATTTACTTGTCATCTACTTTGATAAGACTCAAAGAAAGTGAAAGGTTCATAGAATGCTATTGAGTAAAAAACAATTCATTTGGTAGCCTTTTTATGACTTTTATAGCTCTTAGCTAAGTAAAGCAAAGATTCGAAAACGACTCTTAGTGGATTAGACACAGGAAAAAATTATGTCACTCAAACTGATTGGAAAGAAACTGGGAATGACCCAGGTATTCGATAAAAATGGAAAATTGATAGCTTGTACAGCTATACATATAGCTCCCAATCTCATCACCAGCGTGAAAGGAGAGGAAAAAGATGGCTATAAAGCAGTACAAGTAGGTGTTCCGCATAAGAAAAAGAAAAACTTGAATAAGCCTCAAGTGGCAGCATTCGATAAGAAAAACTTGCCTGCATGTTCTCTTCTCGCAGAATTTAGAGTTAGCAACCTCGAGTCTTATCAGATTGGAGCTAAGCTAGGACTTGAGCAAATAGCTGATGAAGAGTTTGTAGACCTTACCTCTGTCTCGAAAGGTAAAGGGTACCAAGGTGCAATGAAAAAATATGGATTTAGAGGTGGACCTGCATCACATGGATCGGGTTTTCACCGGCATGCTGGATCCACAGGAATGAGAAGTACACCAGGGCGTTGCTTGCCAGGAGGAAAAAGAGCCTCACAAATGGGTGGAGATAAGGTAACAGTTCAGAATATGCGTGTTATTGAAATGGATGCAGAGAAAGGAATATTGTTTGTGAAAGGAGCTGTTCCTGGTGCAAAAAATGACATTGTTTATGTGAGAAAAGCAGTGAAAAAAGGTAAGAGGTAATTCCTGTGGCAAAGTTAAAAAAATATAATTTATCTGGTGATGTGATAGGGGAATTAGAGATAGAAGATTCTCTATTAGTTCATCAAGGAAATACACAATTAATTAAGGATTGCATAGTAGCTTATCATCACAATCAGCGTCAATGGAGTGCGTCGACAAAAACCAGATCGGAAGTAA
>CAYPKB010000216.1:0-2715 GCA_964411185.1 uncultured bacterium | reverse complement strand
TTATTACAAATTTTAGGGTTAATAATTGGCCAGATCCAAGCTTATATATTTGCCGTATTGGCAGCAATCTATATTGCTTCAGGAATCAAAACAACTCTCACAAGAAACGGTGGGGAACAAGGAGAAAGACAACATGGATGATATAACTTCTATCGGAATGATCTCAATTATCATATCCGGCATTACTATTACAGTAGGATCGATAGGTCCTGCCATTGGTGAAGCACTTGCTCTTGCAAGAGCTCTAGAATCGATTGCACAACAGCCTGATGAGGCGCCTACTATATCAAGGACGCTGTTTGTGGGACTTGCGATGATCGAGTCAACCGCAATTTATTGTTTGGCTGTTTCTATCATTCTCATTTATGCCAATCCCTTTTGGAATTATTTCATCAGACAAGCTGCAGGATAAAATGGATATTGATCTTTTTACCTTCATTGCTCAGATCTGCAACTTCTTCATTTTGGTAATAGCTCTGTACTTTTTCCTGTATAAAAAAATCATCGGAGCCATTGATTTCCGAGAGAAAAAAATAACCGATGAATTCCAAGAAGCTGAAGAAAAAAATAAGGAAGCAGAAGCATTGTTAGAGGAATATAAAGAGAAAAACCGGCTATTTCATGAGCAAAAAGAAAAAATGGTCAAAGAGGCTAAAGAGGAGACAGTAAAGACCAAAGAGAAATGGCTAGATGAGATGAGGGAGGAGATCAAAAGGAAAAAAGAAAAATGGATAGAGAAAATAGAAGAGGAAAAAACCATTTTTCTAGAGGAGATAGAAGAAAAACTCAAAGATCATTTTGTCGATACTACTAAAAAGATTGTACGTGATCTTGCAGAAGAAAAGATGCAAGTGCAACTCATTCATAAATTCTTTTCCTTACTCGAAGAGTTGGATGAGGAAAAGAAAAAGAAAATCTTGGAGAAATGGAAAGAGAGAAAAGAAGAGAAAATATTTCTATCCTCCTCTCATTCCATTACTAAAGAAGAGGTAGAAAAAATCAAGGAGCGACTCGAGGCATTTTTTGGAGAGGAACTGGATTTAGAGTATCGGGAAGATACTCATCTTCTCATAGGTATTACTATCAAATTTGATGGATATAAGATGGAGTGGAGTGCAAGAGAATATCTGGAGCAGATACGTAAAGAAATGGAAGAGATAGCGAGCGTAGAGTGAACAAAATATTTGACCCACCTGTAGATCAATTCATCCGCAAATTAGAAAAAGTAGAATCATTTTTTCCAAAGCTAGCTGTAGAGGAGTATGGAAAGGTAACTTCCTTGGAGCAAGGAGTTGCCTTTGCTAAAGGCCTCCCATCCATTGCCTATCAAGAGCTCGTTCTCTTTTCCCGCGGTGAATATGGAATTGCCTTTGATCTAGGGAAAGAGGAGGTAGGTATTGTCCTTTTAGATAATTCTGCCTCTATCCAAGCAGGTGACAGCTTATACAGAACCAATAGAGTGGTTGAGGTTCCTGTAGGAGAAGCTCTTTTGGGAAGAGTGCTAGATCCTTTAGGTAGGGCCCTCGATGGAAAAAATGCCCCTAAAGTAAAAAAATATCGGGCCATTGAGCAGAAATCTCCTACAATTTTGGAAAGAAAAGAGGTAAATGAACCACTTCTGACAGGATTACTCGCCATAGATGCTATGGTACCTATAGGGAAAGGACAGAGAGAGTTAATTCTTGGAGATCGTCAAATAGGTAAAACAACCATAGGGATTGATGCAATTATCAATCAGCGTGGAAAAGATGTCATTTGTATCTATTGCGCCATCGGTAAGGAAGATAGTGTGGTAAAAAAAGCAGTGGCAGATCTTAAAAATGAAAAGGCAATAGATTATACCATTGTCATTTCCTCTTCCGGTAAAGAGACTCCCGGATTGAATTACATAGCACCTTATGCTGCTATGTCTATGGCAGAATATTTCATGGAGAAAGGAGAAGATGTTCTTATTATATTTGATGATTTGACAAGACATGCTTGGACCTATAGAGAGCTCTCTTTGTTGCTCCGTAGGCCTCCCACAAGAGAGGCCTTTCCAGGAGATATCTTTTTCATCCATTCCCATCTATTAGAAAGAGCTACCTGCTTGCAAAAAGGAGGTTCAATTACTGCTCTTCCCATCATCGAAACAGAAGAAGAGAACATTTCCGCCTATATTCCTACCAATCTCATTTCTATTACAGATGGACAGATCTATCTCACTCCAGAACTGTATCAGGAAGGAGTGCTTCCTGCCATCGATGTAGGGAAATCTGTATCTAGAGTGGGAGGAAAAACCCAATATCCTCTCTATCGCAATTTGATCAAAGATTTGAAACTTTTTTATTCTCAATTCGAAGAGCTAGAGAGTTTTTCTCGTTTTGGAACGCAGCTAGACCCAGAAACAGAAAAAAAATTAGAAAGAGGCAAAAGAGTACGAGAAATTTTAAAGCAAGGAAGATTGGATCTTTATCAAGTTACAGAACAAATTCTCATTTTATTTGCACTCTCGTCCGGTCTTTTTGACAGTCTGCCTATTCCTCAAATCGCTGAGGGGAAAAAAAGATTGATAGAGGCTGCAAAAGAAGAAAAAGAAATTTCAGAGAAAATAAACCAAGGAGAGAAAATAACTGACGAGGAAAAAGAGAAAATTTTTCAAATGACTAAAAAGGCGTTAGAACCACTGGCCTATGAGTAAAAAAGAAAATTTAGAAAGTCAAATCTCTAAAGTAG
>CAYPKB010000215.1:0-2718 GCA_964411185.1 uncultured bacterium | reverse complement strand
TTTTTATTTTTCTTTTTATTTTTGGTGGACTATTTTCTAGCTCTATAGAGTATAGATATCGATAGTCGTGCAACAGTTGGATTGCCATTTTTACCCCTTTTTGTTCCAAGTAGTTCCCCCGAAAAAGCTTTTGGAAAAATTGAATGATCTTATCAATCCATCCTCTTTTCTTATCCATCCCATAAAGAACATACCATCCACTCCTCTTACCTAAATAGAAATGTCTATCGACACGATTGGGGTGATGAAAATCTTCAATTTTTTCGAAGAGCAAAAAAATCTCAGATTCAAAATTTGGAATTTCTACTGCAGGAAAAGAAGATCTACTAACTACATTGCTTGCATTAGAAGAAGAATGACAACTATTCATAATAAACCTCATAAAATTTGTTAATTTATTATTATATCAAGTAAATTAATTGTTTTGTATATAATTTAATTAATGCTTTATTTAAAAAAATTGTTTTACGAAAAAAATAAATTCCAGAAAATCAAGATTTTATAGAAGAACTTGATGTAGAGGGGTGCCTTGTAGGAAAGATTCAATATTTTTCTTTACAATAGAGAGGAGCCGCTTCCTAGACTCTACAGAGCCCCAAGCAATATGAGGGGTAATCAGAAGATTATCTCTAGTTTTTTGTAAAAGGGGATGAGAGGTAGATGGAGGCTCTTCTGATAGAACATCTAAGGCAGCTCCCCCTATCCATCCTTTTTCGAGTGCTTTTACAAGCGCTTTTTCATCGATGAGTTTTCCTCTTGCCGTATTAATGAGAAAAGAGGTGGGTTTCATAGATTGTAACCTCTTTTCTGAGATCAAATGGATATTTTCTCTTGTGAGAGGAATATGCAATGAGAGGAAATCTACCTCCTGTATAAGATCATCAAGTGGTATGGACCCCTCTATTTTTTTTCTAGGATGACCGGCAATGACTACCTTCATACCAAACGCTTTTGCAAGTGTTTCTACCTTTTTGCCTATCTCTCCATAACCTACAAGCCCTAACATTTTCCCCTCCACTTCATGGATCGGAAAATCCAAAATTGTAAAAAGGGGATTTTTTTGCCATGCCCCTTGTCTGACAAGATCTACATAGGTAACCAAGTGGCTAGCCAGCGCAAGAATAGAGGTCATGGTATGCTGTGCTACGCTAGAGGTGGAATAACCGGGAGCATTGCAAACCGTGATATTCTGTTCACCTGCCATTTCCAGATCAATATGGTCATATCCTGTGGCTGGAATGACGATAAGCTGTAACTTAGAAGCGGAAGCTAAACTATCTTTGAGCACTACTTTATTGGAAAGTACAATCTCAGCTTCTTTGATTCTTTGAGCCACTTGGGAGGGATCCGTTGTTTCATAAATCTCCCATGTAAGTGGAAGTTCATACAAAGGCTCTAATAGAGTGGGATCACCAACTGTTTTGGCATCTAAAAAGACAGCTTTTTTCATACAAAATCTAGAGTCTAAAATATCGAGAAGTATGATTATTACCCAAGGAAATTTGGCTTTTATGGTGGGGAGAAAAAAAAGTAGAAAAGGGCCTTTGCAAATATTTATTTCCATTGTTATAGTGCCGCTTACCTTTAGCCGAAACCTGGAGGTTATAATATGAAACTATTCGGCCTTTTAATATTGACATTAGGAATGAGCTGTGTTGCATTTGCACACGAAAATGAAGATACAGCTAAAACTGATCAACCCCAACAAACAGAGCAAACTCAACAAGAAGTAGCTCAAGCAGACAATTCTTGCTGCGACAAAAATGATTCTGAAAGCAACGAATAATTTTGTAGGATGCCTCGTTATGAGGCATCTTCCTCTTCTTTCATCCAAGACATATAGACCACATAATCATGACTCTCAAAGTCGGAAAAGGGTAAATATTCACGAGCTACCCTAAAAGGATGCAGACCTATTTTAATGGCAGGTGTGATATCAGGATCTACAATTTTCCCCGCTTCTACAAGATGAAGATATTCAATGGGGGAGAGCTCATCATAAAAAGAGTGGTAACCGGGCATACGAATAGCTATGAAGAATTGTTTCAATCCATGCTCCTTCACTAAGGAAAAGAGTTTTTCATATATCTGTTTTCCCAACCCTTGTTGTCTATATTCCGGGTCTATTGCAATATTCACTCCATATAAGGTGTCCCCATCGGGATTGTGACTGGTAATTCTTCCATTGTCCGTCTCCTCTAGCCAAGTATGATCTTCATCCTCTACCAGATCGACTATCATCGTTGAAGCGCTGGCAATAATTTTACCACCCGGATCTTCTACGGCAATAGTTCCTTCAGGGAATAGTCTCATGTGAGAAAGAAACAGCTCTTTATCATAGAGAAAATCCTCCGGATAACATTTTTTTTGTAGTCGAACTAGCTGTTCAAGATCTTTTTGCTTATAAGGTCTAAAGGTAAATTTTGTCTTCATATCCTCACTCTACGAAAAGATGGATTTTCTACAAAAGAAGAATGGAAAAGCTACCCTTGCTGGAAAATAGGTAGAATCGGCTATCTTGAAAAAAAGAAAAGAGGATAGAGATTTGTTCAAATTCTTGGAAAAACTTCCCATGAGAAGTCTGCGTGTCGATATTATGACCGCTTGTCTCATCCTTCTTTTTACCACAACAATTGCCATTGTTTCTTATACCTATAAGAGGAACTCTGACCTCATTTTAGAATTTGCCGATGAGACAATAGATAGTGTAAGCGAAAT
>CAYPKB010000214.1:1558-2723 GCA_964411185.1 uncultured bacterium | reverse complement strand
GGATATGCTCTACTCCCATACAAACTGATCTATCTAGTCAAAGATGAAGAGAATATAACAGAATCATTTGTCATTCCCATCAATGGATATGGCCTTTGGGATGCTATATATGGATATCTTTGCATAGACAAAAATGGATATACCATAGTGGGAACAACATGGTATGAACAGGCAGAGACTGCAGGACTTGGTGCTGATATCTCTCTTCCTTCCTGGCAAGAACAATTTATGGGAAAAAGCATATTCCAACCCAATGCGAAAGGAGAAATCGATCCCTATTCTTCTGCCCTAGGAATACAAATTGTTAAAGGAGAGGTGAAAGATGTGCTAGGAGACTCTCCCAAAGCAAAAAATGCCGTAGATGGAGTCACCGGAGCAAGCCAAACCATGCGAGGTGTTATGAATGCTTACCGTCAAACACTTTCTGCCTATAAGCCTTTCTTGATACGGCTTTTTCAAGGAGAGAGAGTATGAAAAAGGCTCTTTTTCGTTCTTATTTTCTAGCTCCACTTTGGAAAAATAACCAGATATTGGTAGCTATACTAGGAATCTGTTCTGCTCTTGCTGTTACCATCAAAGTAGAGGTGGCCATAACCATGGCGCTTGCTGTATCATTTGTTACTGCCTTTTCTTCTTTTTTCGTCTCATTGATACGAAAGTGGACACCTGATAGCGTTAGGATGATTGTCCAGCTGGTCATCATCTCTCTTTTTGTCATTTTGGTAGATCAATTTCTCAAAGCCTATTTCTATGAAATGTCTAAGGTTCTCTCTGTTTTTGTTGGTCTTATTATTACCAATTGCCTTGTCATGGGTAGAGCGGAAAGTATGGCCAGAAATGTTCCGCCTCTTCCCGCTTTTTTAGATGGTTTATCAGCAGGATTAGGTTACGGCTATGTAATCATAGCAGTAGGTGCCATACGAGAGATGCTGGGATTTGGAACGTTTTTAGGATACCGGATTGTCCCTCTTTCTTGGTATGCCTCGTTGCAGAACCCCGATAAATATGTAAATATTGGTCTTATGCCGCTTGCACCTGCTGCCTTTTTTATCATAGGTTTTTTTGTCTACTTGGCCAATGTAATCAACGCAAAAAAAGAGTAATTCTATGTGGATGGGAAGTTACAGTTTGATCAATCTTTTTGGTCTTTTGATCCAGACTATCT
>CAYPKB010000214.1:0-1548 GCA_964411185.1 uncultured bacterium | reverse complement strand
ATCTTACTTTTTTATTTTCTTGGTATGTGCTCTTACCTTGCTTGTTCCAATAGAATCTCTACTGCCAGAGGGTTGGGCCTTGCTGTGACAGTGGTCATGACAGGAGCAGGTATTTTGAACTGGTTTGTGCATAACTTCATTACAAAAAAAGGAGCCTTGAGCTGGCTTGGGTTTAATGCAGAAGATATTGATTTGAGTTTTTTGGAGCTTTTGATATTTATCTCTGTTATCGCAGCTTTTGTGCAGATTTTAGAGATGATCATCGATAGATTTTCTCCCTCTTTATATGCCTCTTTAGGTGTCTACTTACCTCTTATCACCGTCAATTGTGCCATATTGGGAGCCACCCTCTTTGCTGTAACTAGAGAGTACCCCTTCTTTCCTAATCTTATCTTTTCTATAGGGTCTGGAATCGGATGGTGGCTTGCCATTGTTCTTATTGCTACTCTTCGGGCCAAAATGAGTTACTGCGATATTCCCAAACATCTACAAGGAATGGCCATCACTTTTATTGTAACAGGACTGATGGCTCTTGCCTTCATGGGATTTGCCGGCATCAATTTAGGAGAACCTGCAGCAGATGATGCCCCTCTTTCTCCTCTTTCCACACAAAATGAGTAATTTTTTCCCTTAAATAATAAAGTTGTAGGTTGTAATTGAAAAAATTGATTTCACACGTTATGATCCCCGAGTCAAAAAAAATATATAGGTATTATATGAGTCAGATTTCATTTTTCACACCTCTTGAATTTAAAAAGGCAGAAACTTTTCTCCAAAAATCCTTAGAAAAGGTAGATCACTATTTTTACTTAGGTGGTAAGAAAGCCATCGTGCTTTCCGATGATACTATTGTATTACAGAAAGGAGAATCCTCTCTTCTTTCTACTGCTGCAAAGGTTTTATCCTATGCAACAGTAGTTCTTCCTTTGATCATGCTGATTGCAAAAGCTGCTTTGCGTTTTGCACACAAGGTCTCTAAATATGAGAATATCCTAAATGAGGTAGATAAAAAAGTATCCAAACAGATTGATTCTACTACAACAAAGGCAGCCGATCTTGCTAATGATGTTTCTGGAAGAGTAGAACAAGGAGCACAGAAAACTGCGGATAAAACAGGTGGACTTCTCTCAAGGTTTAGAAGACATAAAACATCTTCACAACCCTCCACTCCAACACAACCTTCTGGTGATAGAGAGGTAGCAAGTAGCGCCCCAAACCCTCTTTCACCTGCTATTGATAAAAGTTCTACCCTACCGGTACGTGAGGAATCCTCTAGTGAAAATGTTGAGAACACACCACAAAAAAGAGGTAAATTGAAAAGAATGCTTGGACTAGGGAAACCCAAAGGTGAAAAAAATGCCGAAAAACCTGCTCTAGGTTCTCCTGTTACTTCTGAAGAGTCTCAAGGCGAAAGAAAAGAAAGTGTCGGGTAATTCCCCAACAATCAGGTCCAAGCTCTTCTAGAGCTTGGGCTCTTTTTTCAGATTCAAAAATTTCATTTCTATTAGATCTCATTCTCTCAACCTTCCAAATCAATAGATATCTATC
>CAYPKB010000213.1:0-2725 GCA_964411185.1 uncultured bacterium | reverse complement strand
CAAAGACTAGCACATTGGCATCCACAGCCATTCCAAGAGTTAAAATGATCGCAGCAATACCGGCAAGAGTCAACGTGGCATTCAGGTTTTGCAAGATAGCCCACATGATAATTAAATTAAGGATTACAGCAACCGACGCTACCATTCCTGCATAGCGGTAATATCCAACCATGGCAGCAATTACCAAAAGAAGAGCGAGGCAGGTAGCTACAATCCCTTGGACTCGATCTTTTTGACCCAATTCCGGACTTACATTTTTTTCAGAAAGAATTTTAGGGGTAAAGCTCAATGATCCTGCTTTGAGATCGGAAACAAGAAGGTTAACCTCCCTTTGAGAAAATCCTCCTGATATCATTGCGCTGTCTCGAAGTGCTGAGTCAAGAGTGGGACTGCTGATGACGCTGTCATTCAAAATTACAGCCATTCTCCAGCCATTCCCGTGTAGAAAATCGTTGGTAGTTGATGCCACCTTTTCTTTGCAATATTGTGAAGTCCATTGATGAAAGCTATCGCGTGGATGGATCTTCTCATTCCTTATTTGCACACTTGGTTTTACTTCGAAGCTTAAGTAGTTTCCTTTCGAAGTATCATAGGAGGCATGAATATTTTGAAGAGAGGAACCATCCAAAGCGTAATTGTGAAAAACAATTAGCAATGGGTGAGGAGCTTTCTGATCCTGTGTATCTCTCATGACAGCAATCTTGGATAGAGAGTCATTGAATGCAGAGGAGGGAAGGTCCTCAGAGGTTGCCAATCGTAGCCCATTTTCGTAGAGAATTTTTGCAGCTTCCGATTTTGGATGAGGATCATTTTTACTTCCCTCTTCCCCGTAAAAATGTTTCACAGCAATCTGATGTATTTTCTCACTGTCATGCTCATTTTTGATAAGGGCCTCATTCCAAACATGTTGTAGGAATTGATTTACATAGGGGCCAAACTCTGCATTAACCGGTGAGAATTTTTCATTTACAATATGGAAATACATAGTGGAAGCTTTCACTAATTCTTCTGCAGATAGGTTTTGGGAGCCAGGAAAATCTAGGGCGATTTTGTTACCCTCCTGACGAATGGTAACCTCCGATAGCCCCATTTTATTCACTCTTCCATGCAATTCATTTACTGCTTGAGAGAGATCTTCTTCCTTTTCTACTAACTGGTTTTTCTGATCCCGCAGCTCTAACATCACTGTCTTTCCTCCACTAAGATCGAGACCCCATTTGAGAATTTTCCTTTCATCACCTCGAAAATATTTTTTTGTGCTTAATAAAAGATTGTTCCAAAAAGGACTTTTCTTAGGAGGAGGGGCAACAAACCTTTGACTTGGTATTAGAGCATTCTTTGCTGAATAATATTCATCCTTTGCTTTAAGAAGGTCTTCATGCATGGCCGTATCAATTCGGTTTTCTGTAAGGATTCGTTGTTCAAAGTCTGAGCATTCTAAAATGGCATATGAGCCTTTGACGGTAAATTCTTCTCTGGTTGCCGGTAAAAGCATTTCCCAGAAATTTTGATCTTCGAATACCAGTTGGTTATTTTCACCAGATCTCTGATCGAAGTAAGGATAAAAACCGCATTGATGTAGCAGTTGTTTCAAGTCGGAAAAATCCTGTAGAAACGATTGTGAAGAGGGGGTGTTCGGGTTCTCTTCATATTTTTCAGCTATTCTGGTTAATCCATTGGCCAAAATATATAGGGAGTTATATTTTTCCTTGGCTAAAGGAGAATTCTGATGGACTAAAGGAGAATAAACAACGAGGCAAAAAAGCTGTTCATCTTTTGGTAATGATTGGTAGGTCTTGTAATCATATACGGGAAAATTTCCGGAGGCAAGATCAGGATGTGATGGGTTCCAATGAGTAGAAATGGTGTGAATTAACTGATCAACTTGTTGCTTGGCCAGCTTTTCTAGGTTCAGAGCGATATACCCTTGGCAGTTTTTCAGTTGGTGCATTGCAATTTGATAATTTCCTGCTTGATCTTGGTTGATCACTTCTCCTGTTTCTTTAGATATTTCTGCAAATTCAGAGAGTAGCAATCGATCAATTTGGCTTTTAGCGCTTCCAACATACTCTGATTCTATGTCGGGATGAAGAACAAACGAGATCTGGTCATTTGGCCAATCGATTGTGATCTCTTTGATAAGTGGATGTCTATCACCTAAGTCATAAATCTGCACTTTATCGTTATCTACGTGAACGGAATCGAGTTTGAGGTCTTGAAAAGATTTTTTTGATTTATAGTTTCTACTAGCTCTTTGTAGGTTCATTAGATCTTTTTCTTTTTTTTCTAGTAGGCTGATTTGTCTTACTGAGGGATTTTCTGAATTTTTAAGAATAGCTAATTGTTTTCGGCATTGATCTTTCTCTTCATCTAAGAGTCTAGAGAGTGTATTTTCAGAAGAGGGGAGACCAGCGAATAAGAAAAATCTCTTCATGGAAGAGGAGTTGTTTTCAAACAGATCGCTCATTTGTTGGTAAGTAGAAAAAAGAGATTCGAATTCGCCTCTCTGAGAGAAAGATGTTGTACGTGTATACCTTTCAAGTACTTGCACTATTTTTTCTGCACGCTCCTTAGCTATTTTTTTAAAAAAGGGGGAGATTTGTTGGTCTTGGTACTTTGTAGCAAAAGAAAAGGAATCTGCCTCAAGATGTAGTGGTATTTGTCTGAGAATTCTTACTTTATGGCTACCATTATCGAGATCTTGTTTGGGAAGCAAAAGTTGTGC
>CAYPKB010000212.1:524-2736 GCA_964411185.1 uncultured bacterium | reverse complement strand
AATCGCATCATATTTTTGATACATTATTAGAAAGGAAAATCACAAAAGGCATTGTACGGCAGATAAATAACCCATTAGGTGGCTTGGATTATAATCTCTTGCTTTTTGCAGGATATGGTTTTCAGCAAGACCAACACTTTGGTTTTTGTTGCACGAAAAGAAAACAAGGGGCTGCAGAAGGAGCTATTGTCCTAACAGAAGAAGAGGGAAAATTTTCTCTTACCAATATTGAATATTGCGATTTTCTCAAAAGAAAGATCGATCCTACTCATTTTCCCTCCAATATCAACATTCTCTTTGTTGATATTGCCAAAGTGCAACAAGCGGTAAAGCAAGATCCTTTTCCTGGATTGTTAGTAAACTGGAAAGATGCTTACACCTTTCAAAATGGAAAAAAAGTCCGACAGAAAATCGCAAGATTAGAATCTACTATGCAGAATATTGCAGATCAATTTGTAGAAGAAAGGGTTTCACCAAATAGGGGTATGGAAAAAAGCTTTGCTATTTTTCATGACAGAGAAAAGTTGATGTCCACAGCAAAAAAGGTCTATCAAGAAGAAAACAATGGAGCAGAAAGTCCGGAACGATGTTTTTATGATCTCCAATATGCTGCTTATGATCTTTTGCAAAATCACTGCGAGATAGAATTACCAGATTGGCCTTCGTGGGAAAAGTATAAAGAAGAAGGCCCTCCCTATCTTTTTTCCTATCATCCCTCTCTTGGGCCGCTCTATGAGATTATTTCTCAAAAGGTAAAAGGAGGTTTGCTCGAAAAAGGAGCAAGATGTCTCTTAGAAATCAGTGATCTCTACTGGAAAAATGTCCAACTTGATGGAACTCTTTCTGTTCAGGCCAAAAATATCATTGGCCATCAAAGGAAAGGAAAAACTTACTATTCCAACCATAGTGGGAAATGTTTTCTAGAAAATGTAACTATCAAAAATGACTCTAAAAAGAAATGCTCTTTCACAGAAGTATGGAGGGGAGAAAAGCTGCAAGGAGGACTATCTATTACTTTGCATGGTAATGGGGAATTTTATGCTAAAGATCTTCTCTTGGAAGGAGATTATCATTTCGAAGTACCAGATCAGCATCGTGTTACTCTTGCAATGAAAGAAGGAAAGTTGGAGATAGAAAAGAAAAAAATAGATACTCCAAGCTGGCATTGGGAGCTACAAAAGGGAGAAAGAGGGACTATTACTCTTTTACTCCAAAAAGAGAGTCATGTAGATACTTGAAAACAGATCCAACATGATTGCCAATTTGCAACGCTAATTTGTCGATAGTTGTATTTTCCATTTTGGCTTGAATGGATAAGAGGCCATAAGCCGATAGAGATAAGACTCCCAACAAGAAAAGGGAAGAGGTGAGCTGAAAAAAGACCTCTACTGTGATAGCTGTGATACTAAGAGCAATAGATGCATAGCATCCCGTGAAAAAGAGAGTTCTTGCCGTGGGAAATATGACTTCTGCAACGAATTTGCGAGTTTGGTTTATGCCATATGATAGATAATTGATTGGATTATATCCTAACTGAGAGCAGGTGGGAGCAGACATGATAGCACAGCCTCATAAGAAGGAGCCGGCAAAACGCAGGCTCCTTACTTGTCTTTTATTTACTTTCTGCGGTTGCAGCAGCAGGAAAAAAATAGTTGAACAATGAAACAACTGCAAGTGCTGTAAGAGCACCTCCTGCAAAAGATACAACAGTAGGATGCTTAGAAGCAAAAGCTGAGATATGTTGTGAGCTTACATTCCAAGCGCCTTTCAAATTGTGGTATAGGTAAGCTCCTAACTCTACTATTTTCTTTTTAGCGAAAGATAGAGCATCTTTACCTTTATTTAATCCACTAGAAAACACCGAAGAAATCGATGATGTTTGTGTTGATGCGTTAGCTAGTGCTGCTGATGCGGTCATAAAATTTTACCTCCATAGAGAATTCATAATTTTTTTTATTTCGTAGATGCCGACATTATCTTGGAGTTTTAGATATTTGTAAAGAAAAAGCAAATTAAATCTTAACAATAGAAAAAGAGAAAAAAAATTGAGAAAGCTAACTATATGGATAACTTTAACTTACCTATTTCTATTTGACTTTTCCTATCGATTTGAGATAATGCTATTTCTTAAATTTTGGGGTAAAAATGAAAGACTTCGAAACAAGACTGCAAGATATCAAAGAGCGGTTGGAAAAAATGTGGAGCTATCTTT
>CAYPKB010000212.1:0-514 GCA_964411185.1 uncultured bacterium | reverse complement strand
CTTTGACTTAGCCGACAAAGAGAGGCAAGAAAAAGATTTAGAGAAACAGATGGAAGAACCCTCCTTTTGGGAGGATCCAGAAACAGCCCAAAAGCTCATATCCGAGCGTAACATTCTTCGAAAATGGACCATTCCCTACCGGGAAGCTGAAAAAGAATTCACTAGCATATTTGAGCTATATCCCGAAGCAAAAGCGCTTGAGGATGAATCACTTCTTCTCGAGTTAGAAGAGTCTCTGCAAATTGTGGAGAAAAAAATTACCTCATTAGAAGTACAAAAAATGCTTTCAGGTGAATTAGATAGTAGAGATTGTTATCTGAGCATTAATGCTGGTGCAGGCGGGACAGAGAGTTGTGACTGGGCTCAAATGTTATCTAGAATGTATGCAAGGTATGCACAGAAACGTGGGTGGAAGCTATCTGTTGTAGATACTGTGCCCGGAGAGGTAGCAGGGATCAAAAGTATCACTTACAAAGTAGAGGGAGATTTTTCCTATGGATATTGTAAGTCGGAA
>CAYPKB010000211.1:0-2739 GCA_964411185.1 uncultured bacterium | reverse complement strand
CACCCTCGCAGCCCTGCCATATTGAAAATCAGCATTCATGGAGTAATTGGATCCGAGTTCATGTCAGCAGATCTAGTCGATCAACAATTGATAGAATCAAGAATAGGTCCTTTAGCCGATAACAGAGTCAAAGGAATCCTCCTGCATATCAATAGTCCAGGGGGCGCCATAAATGATACAGATATCATCTATAGAAACCTTCTCGCCTATAAAAAAAGATACAATGTGCCCGTTTACGCCTATATAGACGGTCTCTGCGCCTCTGGAGGCATGTATATAGCTTGCAGCGCAGATAAAATCATCTCTAGTCCTGTTGGAATCATTGGCTCTGTAGGAGTAAGAATGGGTCCTTTCTTCAATGTTGTAGAGGGAATGGACAAGTTGGGAATCAAAGCCAGAACTCTTACTGAAGGAAAGTATAAAGATATGATGAATCCTTTTAGAACATGGAAAGAAGGAGAAAGCAAATTTTTAGATAATCTCTCCAATTATTTTTATAAAAGATTTGTCTCTGTTGTATCCAACGCAAGACCTAATCTTTCTCAAGAGCAGTTAATCAATAACCTGGGGGCAGGAATTTTTGACCCGCAAGAAGCGGAAAAATTGGGTTATATAGATGAGGCTGATAAAAGCTACGATGAAACACTATCCATGCTACTACAAGCATCACAAATCAACCCTGATGAACCCTATCAAGTTGTAGAACTAATTCCTAAAAGATCTTGGTTTGCAGAAATATTGACAAAATCTCCCTTGTTTACGGGAAAACTCAAACATGACTGGAGAGGAGAGACAAGGGAAAATCCCTTGCAATACCTTTTCCAACCCTAATCTCTATGGAAAAACTATTTGTTATTGATGCCGTAAACTATCTCTTTCGCTCTTATTATGCCATCGGTCCTATGACAAATGACAAAGGGCAATCTACAAGTGCACTTTATGGTTTCATTCGCTCTCTGAACAAGTTGATAAAAGAGTTTACTCCTACTCATCTTATCTGTGTTTTTGATGGGCCCGATAATAAGAAATTTCGGCAAGAGGTCTATTCAGAATATAAAATGAATCGAAAAGGTGCCCCCGAAGATCTCTTTCCTCAATTCTCTTGGGCTTTCGACTACTGTGAAATGGCAGGGATCCCCGCTTTGGCCATAGAAGGAGTAGAAGCAGATGATACCATGGCTTCCATTGCCATATGGGCCGAAAAACTAAAAGCGAAAACCTACATGTGTACAAGTGACAAAGACCTTTGTCAGTTGGTTACTGAAGATATCTTTGTTTTGAATGTACATAAAGACAATCTTCTGATGGATAGTGAGACAGTAGAAGAACTCTTCGGAGTGCATCCATCACAAATGTTAGATCTGCTCGCTATGATGGGTGATAAATCAGATAACATTCCGGGTCTACCAGGTATTGGTCCTAAAACTGCAGCAACCCTCCTGAATCAACACGGTTCCCTGGATGCAATTTTAGAACATCCAGAAAAACTCAAAGGAAAAAAAAGAGAGATTTTCGAAACAGGAAAAGAGCAGGCTTTGATGAGCCGAAACCTTGCCACACTGAAAATGGATGTGGACATACCAAAAGAAGAATCTTTCTATCTTCTCCGCGATCCTGATAAAGATGCGCTTTCTGCATTCTTTCAGGAGATGAAATTTGCAAGTCTCTTGAAAGAGATGCAAATGCTTCCTCATCAGGTAGTAAAGAAAAAAAGAGAGTATATCACAATCGACGATTTAGACTCTCTTGACGAGCTACTGGCAAGGCTCTCAGAAGAAAAAGAGATTTGCTTTGACACGGAAACAACAGACACATCTCCTATGCAAGCAGATATCGTAGGTGTAGGTCTCTCCGCACAAACAGAGCAGGCCTTTTACATTCCATTCAACGGAAATATAGCCTATGAAACACTGCATGCTAGATTGAAGGGCTTTTTCGAAAACCGCCAACTCTCTTTTGTAGGACATAATATCAAATATGATCTACATATTCTGAAAAATATAGGTATCACTCCATCCCACATCTCTTTTGATACCATTTTAGCTTCCTACCTCCTACATCCTCAAAATAGACGACATAATCTAGATCAATTAGTTTTAGAAGTTTTCCAGGAGGAGAAAATAGCGATTAAGAAGTTGATTGGGGAAGGAAAAAATCAAAAATCTATGCTCGAAGTTCCTATAGAAAAAGTGACCGAATATTGCGGAGAAGATGTAGATTATACCCTCCAACTCAAAGAGTTCTTCACAGAAAAGCTGAAAAATAAAGGATTGGATCATCTCTTTTCCACAGTGGAAATTCCCTTAATTTCAGTCCTTATGAAAATGGAAAGAAATGGCATCTTCTTGGATCGCCAAAAAATCTCTGAAATGTCAGAAGCATTGGAACAAAGACTTGCGATGTTGACCAAAGAAATCCATGGAGAAGCAGGAGTAGAATTCAATCTCAACTCCCCTAAACAACTAAGCGAAGTGCTTTACCAAAAACTAGGCCTGAAAGCGCCAATGAAAAGAAAAAAAACCGAATTTTCCACGGATGCCAAGGTACTTGAAATGTTGGCAGAAGAAAATATTGTAGCTAGCAAAGTATTGGAATACCGTGGGCTGGAAAAACTCCGCTCTACTTACGCAGCAGCACTTCCTAAACAGATCAATGCTTCCACAGGCCGCATTCATCCTACTTTCAATCAATCTGTCACTGCCACCGGAAGGCTTTCCTGCCAAGATCCCAATCTCCAAA
>CAYPKB010000210.1:0-2760 GCA_964411185.1 uncultured bacterium | reverse complement strand
AAAATCATCGAACTTCTTTTACAAAAAGGCTCTTTACCATCAAAAGAGATTGTACAAGAAATTAGTTGCTCTCTATCTCCGCTTCAAACTTTAGAAAAAAGAAAGATCATAGGAAAAAGAGAACTAGTCTCCCTACAAGATCAAGAGCTGGATTTTTTACCCTCTTCCAAAAAAGAGCTGACAGAGGAACAGAGAAAAGCTTTTGACACTATCGTATCTACTTTGGAAACGGGTTCTTTTCAGACACATTTGTTGCATGGAGTTACGGGAAGTGGAAAGACAGAAATCTATCTCCAACTCACTGAAAAAGCGCTTGCAATGGGGAAAAATGTGCTGATTATGGTGCCAGAAGTAGCTCTAACTTCCCAATTGATAGAGACCTTCCGAGCGAGACTCCAAATGGAAATTGCCATTTGGCATCATAAAAGGAGCCTATCTGAACGATACATCACTTGGCAGAAAATTAGAGAGAGCCATTTGAAAGTGATTATTGGAGCCAGATCTTCTATTTTCGCGCCTACACAATTAGGATTGATCATCGTGGATGAAGAACATGATCCCTCGTATAAGCAATCGGAGGAGATGCCTTGTTATCATGCCAGAGATCTTGCCGTCTATAGAGGCAAATTAGAAGGAGCTTCTGTAGTGCTCGGGAGCGCCACCCCCTCTGTAGAAAGTTTCACTATGGCACAAAGAGGTAAATATACCCTCTTATCCTTATCCCAGAGAGCAACATCTGCTAATCTTCCCAAAATCACTATCGTAGATCAAACGAAAATGTTTGAAAGGGCGCAGGGCTTTACCCATTTTTCTGAAGAACTACTTTCAGGAATCAAAAAAAGGTGGGAAAAAGGAGAGCAGACTCTATTGCTTCTCAATAGAAGAGGATATAGAAATATGATGCTTTGCCCAAAATGCGGAGAATCTTTTGCTTGTCCTCATTGTGCACGTTCCCTTACCTATCATAAGAAAAAAGAGCTCCTTTTATGTCATTTATGCGGCTTTCAACAAAATAGGCCCACCTCTTGTCGCTGCGGCAATAGAGAAAATCTCCAATTCAAAGGATATGGAACCGAACATGTGGAGAGTTCTATACGTGCCATATTTCCCGGTATCAGAACTCTTCGTATGGATAGAGATACTACCTCAAAAAAAGAGGCTCATGAAGAGCTTTTTTCTTCCTTTCGTGCTGGAAAAGCAGATCTACTCATTGGAACGCAAATGATAAGTAAAGGGTTCCATTTTCCCCTGGTTACTCTTGTAGGTATATTACAAAGTGATTTGAGCTTGAATGTTCCTGATTTCCGTAGTGAAGAGTTTCTATTTCAACAAATTGTCCAAGTCTCAGGAAGGGCGGGAAGAGCAGATCTGGCCGGAGAGGTGATCATTCAATCTTACAGGCCTTCACACCCATTGATTCTTCTAGCAGCAAAAGGAGATTATCAATCCTTCTACCAAAGACAGATGGAAGAGAGAAAACTCTTCTCTTATCCCCCCTATTCTAGGATGATTAAAATCCTTGCCAGCGGAAAGAAAGAAAAAGTGGTAGAAGAGAGTCTTATCTCACTGCAAAAAAAATTAGAAGATCTACCTGTAAAGCTCTTTCCGGTGACATCCTGCGGATATGCCAAGGTAAAAGATCGGTATCGTTTTCAGTTTTTACTGCTTTGCAAAAAGATTCTACCCATTACTTCTGCTCTGCGAGAGAGGTTAAAAAATATTCCGGGAGTACATTTTCATATAGATGTAGATCCTCTGACCACTTTTCTTTGAATCTCCAGAGATAGTTTTGTAAAATTGCTTGTCTGATAAACATCTCTCTACCAAAGCAATATTTCCCTCTTTGTTTTTTTGCAGCGCGTATCCAATCGGTCTCTTTGGGTCGTTGTCTGATATCTAGAAGAGTTTTTTCCTCTTGCACCCATTTTTCTTCGAAGTAGGGAGTGGTGTTTATCGCTATATCATACTCTATTGGAGCCTCTACCATCTTAGCATTGACTCTCTTGGCTAGCTGCAGGAGACGGCTTTTTGTTCTATTATACCAAAATAATGTAGCGCCTCTTTTAGCAGCCTCGAAAGCAATTGCTTTGGCGGCCCCGCCTGCGCCTAGAAGGAGGATTTTTTTGTTTTCTACTGAATCAAATAGGTCTAATGCTCCTTTCCCGTCGCTGTTGTAGCCAATATACTGTTTTTCCTTCCACAAGAGGGTATTAGTAGCTCCTATTCTTTTGCATTCCTCATCGAAATGGGAAAGTAGAGTAAAAACATCTTCCTTTAACGGTGTGGTAACAGAAAATCCTGAAAAAGGAAATTGCGCTGCTAATTCTAGAAAAACTGCTACCTGACTCGGATGAACATCTATGCGAATATACAAAGCGTCCATATTTTGTCGGTGAAAAAGGTAGTTGTGAAAAAGATGTCCGATACTTTTTTCCGTAGGCATTCCAATAAGGGCATAGAGTTTCGTTGCAGAAGAAATGGTAGAATAATGATAGATGGTATGCATTCGTTTTGCCGACATAATCCCTGTTCTATTGCTTCGAGGAGTTGCTATGGCATAATCGATGGGGTTGTTGCAAAAAGGGCCTAATACTCTTGCTTCTTTGTAACAATTTCCCATGGGAAGCAAAGAGAGATTGGAATGTTTTTTTGAAAACAGGAGAAGTCGTAATAAAGAGAGAGGATCTTCCACCTGGAGCGCTATTTTATACCAAGAGAAAAAAGGTTGTTGCATAGAAGAGAAAATCTTTTATATACCAT
>CAYPKB010000209.1:0-2787 GCA_964411185.1 uncultured bacterium | reverse complement strand
CTTATGTCTCCATGGAAGGAAATATTGGATGTATGGTCAATGGTGCAGGACTTGCTATGGCTACTATGGATATCATTCAAATTCAGGGAGGTGCTCCTGCCAACTTTTTAGATGTGGGAGGGGGAGCATCCAGAGAAAAAGTAGCTGCAGGATTTCGAATTATTTTATCCGATCCAAATGTGGGTGCGGTTTTGGTCAATATCTTCGGAGGGATTATGAATTGTGAAACCTTGGCAGAAGGAATTGTCTACGCGGCCAAAGAGTTAAAAATCGATGTGCCTATTGTAATACGGATGGAGGGAACAAACGTAGAAAAAGGTAGAAAGGTATTAGAGGAATCTGGACTCACCCTCCATTCTGCAAAAGATTTGAATGAGGCTGCCACTCAGGTTGTACAGCTTGCGGGAGGTAGATAATGGGGGTGTTAGTAGATAGAAATACCAAAGTAATCGTACAGGGAATCACCGGTAAAGCTGGAAAATTTCATGCCGAACAATGTATAGAATATCAGACAAAAATCGTGGGCGGTGTGACTCCCGGAAAAGGAGGGATGAAAGTACTGGATCTTCCCGTTTTCGATACGGTATGGGAGGCGGCAAAAGAATGTAAGCCCGATGCCTCTATGATATTTGTTCCGCCTCCTTTTGCAGCTGATGCTATTTTGGAAGCGGAGGATGCTGAAATTCCTCTGATTATCTGCATTACCGAAGGAATTCCGGTACGGGATATGTTGAAAGTGAAACAGGTGATGGATAACTCTACCACCTCTAGACTCATTGGTCCTAATTGTCCCGGTATTATCACTCCAGGAGAGTGTAAAATTGGAATTATGCCGGGATATATTCATCAAAAAGGAAAAACAGGAATCGTTTCCAGGTCAGGCACATTGACCTACGAGGCGGTCTGGCAGACAACCAATTTAGGGATCGGTCAATCTACCTGTGTTGGAATTGGAGGTGATCCGTTAAATGGAACCAATTTCATTGATGTTTTGGAGTTTTTTGAAAAAGATGATCAAACAGAATTGATACTGCTCATCGGAGAGATTGGGGGAGAGGCAGAAGAAGAGGCTGCCGAGTGGATAGAAAAGGTGGGAACAAAACCTGTTGCAGCCTTTATTGCAGGTATTACTGCACCCCCAGGAAAAAGAATGGGACATGCGGGTGCTATTATTTCTGGTGGAAAAGGAGGGGCACAAGACAAAATAGAGGCTTTGCAAAAAGCGGGTGCTATAGTTACGGAAAATCCTGCAGAAATTGGTAAAGCGGTAAAAGAGGCTATGAAAAAAGGGAAACAATGATTCGAATCGGCGGGAGAATCCCCATCACAATCCACCCTCTTTTTTGGGTAATTGCAGGTTTGATTGGATGGATTAACAGTCAATCTCTTCTAGGTACAATCATCTGGATTGGCATTATCATAGTTTCTGTTTTTATTCATGAGATGGGCCATGCACTTACAGCCTTATTGTTTGGAAAAAATCCACGAATTGATTTTGTGGCTATGGGAGGTGTTACCTCGTACAAAATTGGTGGCCTCTCCTATTTAAAACAGTTCATCATTGTATTTAATGGACCTCTCTTTGGATTTTTACTCTTTCTGGCAGCATGGTTTGCTGCTAAAACTACCTACTCAGGACCTCCCATACTCTATGGGATATTCTATATTACACAAGTAGTGAACCTTTTTTGGAGTATTGTAAATCTTCTCCCTGTTCCTCCTTTGGATGGAGGACAACTTCTCCGTATTGGACTGGAAGCTTTTTTTGGAGTCAGGGGATTGCGACTCTCTTTTTTCATTGGGATGATTGTCTCAGTGGGTTTTGCTTTTTTCTTTTTTGCTTATGGAGCCCTTCTTATAGGAGCTCTTTTTTTCTTATTTGCTTTTCAATGTTATGACACTTGGAAAAAATCCAAATCGATGGCCGAGACGGACATTAGTGATCATTTAAAAAAGATGACCTCCATGGCAGATGCTGCCATGCGCTCAGGTAGGGTTGAGGAGGCAGAGCAGCTTTTCGAATCGATCAGAGAGCAAGCTAAGCAAGGGATGCTCTACTCTATGGCAACCGAATATTTAGCTAGAATCTATTATTCTAGAGGAGATAAAGAAAGAGCCTATTCCTTGTTGAATGAGATAAAAAAAAATATTTCGGAAGAGACAATTCCTCTATTCCATCAGCTCTCTTTCGAACACCAAGATTATGCCACGGTGGTCGATCTTTCTGTGCAGAGCTTTGAAAAAAGAAGTACCCAAGAGACAGCATTGATCAATGCCTATGCCTTTGCGGCGTTAGAAAAAGCAGAACCTGCAGGAGGGTGGCTAAAAAGAGCCTTTGAAATACGTCATTTCGATGTAGAAAAAATTATAGAAAATTCCATTTTTGACAAAGTAAGAGATCAAAAAGCCTTCCAACATTTCGTTCGAGAAATGAAAAAAACTAACTAGTTATGCAGCTGACCTTAGAGACCTTTCAGGGGAATGTATCTTTTTTCATTAAGCAAGCAAAAGAGCTTGGAGAGGAGATTGAGATTTACAAAGATGGGGAAAAGATAGCTAAATTAGTTCCAGTAGACTCAAAAGAAAAAGGCCAAAGATGATCTCTTTGGCCTTGGATAGTCAAGTATCACTCTAAAGTGATAGTGCAATATTTCTGATAGTTTTGATGCCTTACGATGAGAACCACATGCTTTTTATTTGTGATCTCTTGTAATGCTTCTGTAAACTCCTGCACTGTTCGTATTTTTCTTTGATTATTCCAATTGTTCACTACAATTCCTGTGATCA
>CAYPKB010000208.1:0-2793 GCA_964411185.1 uncultured bacterium | reverse complement strand
GAAACTGCGCTGATAAGGCTGCAACTACAAACTCTTCCAGTTGTTTAGGATCCTCAAAACTTTTGGGAAAGGGGAGAACTTTTTTCTCTTTTTTCTTTTCTGCCACCATTGCCTTTTCTTTGAAGTGTATCTGAGAAAATTCATTGGCAGAGGCAAAAATTCGTATTCTGCTCATATGATATAGCCAGATCATTTCAGATGGAAGCGTACCAAACCTATCCTTTATCTCTTCTTGCAAGGCATCTAGCTCTTTATAAGAGGCTGCTTCTCCTATTCTATGGTAGAGTTCCATGCGTAGGGAACTCTCTGGAATATAACTCTCCGGAATAGAGGCGGGAAAAGGGAATTCAAGTTTGGTTTCCATAAATCTAGCCGGCATCTCTTCTTGTAGGGCCTGAATGGCCTTTTTTAACATCTTACAATAGAGATGAAATCCTACGGCCGATACTTGGCCTGATTGACGTATTCCTAAAATATCACCGGCTCCTCGGATTTCCAGATCTCTCAGTGCGATTTTCATGCCGCCTCCATGACCTGAGGCTTCCAACAGGGCAGATAATCTTTTTCTGGCGATGTCGGAAGTTCTTTTAGGAACAAGAAAATAGGCATAGGAAGGCCTATTCCATCTACCAACTCTTCCTCGCAATTGATAGAGGTCTGCCAATCCAAAATGGTTAGCTTGATCTATTAAAATAGTATTGGCATTGGGAACATCGATTCCATTTTCCACTAGAGTTGTAGCAAAAAGAATATCTACCTCTCCCTGTTTGAATTTATGGAATGTCAGATCAATGGTTTCTGCTTCCATCTGACCGTGAACAATGGCTATCTTTGCCGAGGGAACTAATTTTTGGATATAGGAGGCTCTAGATGCAATGCTCTCTACTCTATTATGAATGAAAAAGGATTGTCCTCCTCTTGCCTGTTCACGAAGGAGGGCGTTTTTAATCACCTCATCATTGTTCTCTGCTATAATAGTTTTAATCGGAAGACGATTTTGAGGAGGAGTGGTTATGACAGAGATATTTCTTAGTCGCATCAATGAAAGATAGAGCGTTCTCGGAATGGGTGTTGCACTCATGGTGAGATAATCGACCTGATGTTTCAGCGATTTTAACTTCTCTTTTGCACGGACTCCAAATCTCTGTTCTTCATCAATGATAATAAGACCCAGGTCAGCAAAAATTACATCTTTAGAAAGAATTCTATGAGTTCCAATAAGGATATCTACTTTTCCCTCTTCTACCTTTTGTAAAGTTTCCCGGTTTTCTTTGGCCGTTTGAGCTCTGCTGATAACACGTATTTCAATAGGGTAGGCTGCCATTCTTTCTCGGAAGGAGTCAAAGTGTTGCATCGCTAGAACGGTAGTAGGGACAAGAAGAGCTACCTGTTTTTTTCCATCGAAGATACATTTGAAAGCAGCACGGATGGCCACTTCTGTCTTCCCATAGCCAACATCTCCGCAAATGAGCCGGTCCATAGGTTTGGAGTCCAACATATCTTTTTTTACATCTTCGATAGCTTTTTGCTGATCCGGAGTCTCATCAAAAGGAAAAGCCTCTTCAAAAGCAATCATCGTTTCACTGTCAGGGGGAAATCTAGTCCCTTTTTCTACCTCTCTTTTGGCATAGAGTTGCAGCAGGTCTGCAGCATACCCTACAATTTCATTCTGAGCTCTTTGTTTTACCTGTTGCCATTTTTTCGATCCTAGAGCAGAAAGAGTGAGCGCTTTGGTCTCGTGAGAGCCGATATATTTACTGACCAGATGAGATTGTGTAAGGGGAACATAGAGTTTGCTTTTCTCTGCATATTCGATAAGTAGAAATTCACTGGTGATCCCTCTATGATCCGTCTGCTTTTCTGTTCCCAGATATTTGCCTATACCGCTATGGAGATGGACCACATAGTCACCGGGAGATAGGGAGTGGAATGAGGCGATAGGAGCTTGACTTGTCTGTCTCCACTGTTGCTTCCGGACAGCCTTGGTACCAAATAGCTCATGGTCAGATAGGACAAAAGCCGGAATATCTCCCAAAGTAAATCCTTCACTGATATCACCAGTGAAAAGTTTGTAGTTGGTAATTTGAAGCTTAGCTAGTTTTTCTCGAAGTGCATTTTGGTTCTTTGCCTTAGAAATGCAAACCAGCTCCATTTTATGGGAAGGTTTGCTCAATGAATCTAAAATGGGTTCTTCGGAATCAAAGAATTTCTCAGGAGAAAGAAAAGAGTGGAAGAAGCGAAGGGCGTCGAAGCTATTTTCCAACCATTCAAAGGTAATCTTTTGGTGTCTATCTACCTTTTCTTTCTTCTCGAAGGGAAAAAGGGATTCAATAGTATGTTTGCTGCAAAAAATGAGCTGCATTTTGCTCATTTTTTGTAGAAGTTCAGCAAGAGGTGTTACAAGTGGTGATTGAATTCCGGGCATCGATTGTACTGATACCATCTGATCTTCTATCGCAAGAAGATCATCGAAAAGAATAATGGGAGACTCATCTAGTAGATCAAGTGGCGAGGTAAGGTCATCTCTTCCTTCCGATAGACTTTTTTCATTGGCAGGTCCAAAGGAGAGCTCATCTACTTTTTCTATCGACTTCTGTCCCATAGGATCGAAGGTGCGGATCTCTTCAATGGTGTCTCCGAAAAATTCTACTCTGAAAGGAAGGATAGAGGCGATAGGAAATAGGTCTATAATGCCACCACGAATGGCAAATTCTCCCTTATCAGATACTACAGAAACTTGAGAAAAACCCAGACTTTGCAATAAGGGAGCAATAGTATTAAAAAGAAGCTCCT
>CAYPKB010000207.1:0-2830 GCA_964411185.1 uncultured bacterium | reverse complement strand
TTCAGGGTAACTAGCAATGGTAGAAACGGTATCTATTATTAAATAGAGAAAAGAGGTGATAATTTTCCAAGGTAACTGAAGAAGAAAAAACAGGGTTTTTCCTAGTAGATTCACTATGGCTTCAATGATAGCAATATAGATTTCCACCAACAGTTGGAGACTGTAGATTATGAAAAAAAAGAGGCTAAGAGAAAGAGAAGTTAGAAGATACATAAGTAGAAGAGGTCTTTCTCTTATCATTACCCTAGCTAAATTCCAAAGAGCTACCATCCCCTCTTTTCCTGTAATCTCTTTTTTTCTATGCGATATAGTGTGTGAAAAAAGATCTTCGATCTTTTCTCTACACAGAGAAGGGAAAAATTTGCCAATCATTTTAGGAAATTGAAAGAGAAAATCATTTCTCGGGAAAGCAACAATATCCTTTATCAATTCAGCTAATTGTCCATAGGAAAATTTTGCTCCTACATAAAGAAGAGACGAAAGTGGATATCCATGCTTGGTTATCTCTTTCCAAAGGGTGGATGATCTTATGGGGATCTGGAGGAATTCAAATCCTTTAACCGGATTGGTAGCTGCAAGAGAGGATAGAGTCTTTCTAACTACTCCTTTTTCCTTATCACTCTCGATCCACCTTTGTAGAAAAGATGGATCGCTATCTAATAGTTTGGAAAGTCTCTCCTTTGCTTCAGAATAGGCTACTTCTTTCTCTAATCCAGAGGCTAGTCCGAAAAAAAAGAGAGCGATTTCCAACTTTCTAGAGCTATTGAACAGATTCTTTTCCACTTCGGATGGGAATAGAAAAGAGATAAACTCCAGAAAAAAAAGAAGATCAAATCCATACATGAATTCATCTCCTGCATACCTTCTGCGATGTTTGATATCTAAAGATTCCATCAATCTAAGATTAGTGCCCTTTTCTACTTCTCCCTTAGATTCCACATGATATTCTTGTAATAACTGGTTGGTCCTTAGCAAAAACAAGCGTTTTTTCTCTATATCCTTTACCGTTACTTTTATTTTATTTTCTTTAAGAGGTGTTATTAGGATTTTTTTCTGCTCAAGTGAATATATTTTCAGTTCTTTTGTTCTTTTGCCATTGCTCAATAAAATTCTATTGGTATCTGCTGTATCGAAGGGAAAAAAGATTTTTTTACCCCCTGTGATTTCAAAGTATCCTTGATTCAAAACTAATTGTGCAGCTTGGTTTTCAGTAATCATAGGAACAGCAATTTCTGATCGTAAATCTTCCCCAAAACGATAACTGAGACTTGGAGACTTTTGAGTGGGAGAGTGCATTTGGTCATTCCATCTATATTTGATGAGCACTACGCCACTTGATGTCTCTAACGTAAGAGAAAGTGGCGATTGATGATCAGAAAAAACAAACTCCTCATGATTTTTGAAAAAAACATGAGTGGCAAATCTCCGAGCATGGATATGCTTCAAGATAAGGTTTCCTGCAACAGTAGACTCAATAAACCTTCTTTTTCTCTCCTTTGGAATGGATGGCAACCATTTTTCAACAACAGCTTCTGTTTTCTTTTGCCAGCGCAAAAGCTCCCGACCAAAAGCAGGCGAGTATAATTGAGCAACGCGTTGTTTGAGCTGCAATGTAAACCAATCTCCCCAATTCGGCAGTTGATTATTTTTAACAGCCGTTAAAAATTGGTTCCAAATTTTTGGATATTCTTGGAAAAAAAATTGATCATCCCACCTTTCAGGATGTAAAAAGGTTCTTGAATGAATGGGTACTAAAGAAAAGCTCATAAATACGAAAAATTGAAAAAAATATTTTACGCAGATGAGAAGAAATTATTCAAATATCTTTTCTTTTGTACCCCCCATCTTCACCTGATCGATTTTCTTCCTTTTAAGGAGAAAATTTGTTACTCTACAGTCAGATTTTTTAGGAAAGTAAAGGGGAAAAAACTATGCTTAAAAGAATTTTTCTATTTCTTGTAGTGAACTTCTTGGTCATCACTGCGGTATCGATATTGCTACAACTCTTTCATGTTTCCCCTTTCTTGCAGAGATATGGTTTAGATATCACCTCCCTGGCTATCTTTTGCCTCATATGGGGTATGGCTGGTTCCCTTATCTCTTTGGGACTGTCCAAAGTGATGGCGAAATTCTTAATGAGAGTCCAAGTGATCCATCCTAGAGAGGCAACTGGCAGTGCTCGTGAGCTTTTGACCATGGTCGAAGGACTAGCTCACAAAGCTGGATTACCTATGCCAGAAGTGGGAATCTATCAATCCCCCGAAGTAAATGCTTTTGCAACAGGTCCTTCTAAAAAACGCTCTCTTGTAGCTGTATCTAGTGGTCTTCTAGAAAAAATGAACCGAGAAGAGATAGAGGGTGTATTAGCCCATGAGATTACACACATCAAAAATGGAGATATGGTCACTATGACTCTTCTTCAGGGTATAGTAAATGCCTTTGTTATGTTCTTAGCTAGGATTTTGGCCTACGCTCTTTCTGGAGTGGGACGAAACCAACGAAGCGGCTCTTACGCAAGTTTCTATTTATTTACCCTACTTTTTCAAACACTGTTCATGTTTTTAGGATGGATGGTAATAGCTGCCTATTCTAGGAGACGGGAATATAAAGCTGACTCTGGAGGAGCTCGTCTTGCCGGGAAAGGCAAGATGATATCTGCTTTAGAGAGATTGCAATCTTACACTAGAATTCAGGATGAGAGTAAATCACATCCATCTGTACAAGCTTTTAAGATCTCTCAGGGAAAAGGCAAAGGTCTGGCGGCTCTTTTTTCCTCACATCCACCTCTCCCTGATCGTATAGAAGCATTACAAAAAAGTGCATAAATGAA
>CAYPKB010000206.1:0-2831 GCA_964411185.1 uncultured bacterium | reverse complement strand
CAAAACCCTCTTTCTCCACCAATTTTACTAGTTCATTACGAGCTGATTCTGCATAAGATTTATACAACTCTTGTTGTACAGAAGTAAGCTGACAATGGTAGAGAATTTCAGAAATGGGCGGCAGATCAGAAAGAACATCCGATTTCATCCTTCTTAAAATGAATGGAGAGACTTTCTTTTTCAGGTAGTCAATATTAGCTGTCTGTACATATCCAGATACACGGATATATTTTTCCATGAAACGATCATAACTACTCAAAAACCCTGGCATTAAGAAATCGAAGAGGCTCCATAGTTCCTCTAAAGAGTTTTCAATGGGGGTACCTGTCAATATCAACTTATGCATTGCTTTGATCATCTTCACAGATTTTGCATTGCGTGTGCCTCTGTTCTTGATATGTTGCGCTTCATCCAAAATGAGATAAGCAAAAGAGAGCTCTTTATACATAGAGATATCTTTTTGAAGGAGAGTGTAAGAGGTGATTAAAACATCCATTTCTTCTACATCTGCCAACATTTTTTTCCTTGCATTGGGAATCCCATCTATCACGGCAGCTCTCAGCTTTCCTTGGAATCTCCCTATCTCTTCTTTCCAGTTGTAAAGCAAGGAGGTAGGACAGACGATCAAATGTGGCATTTTTGGATGCTTTTTATGACATTGGGTAATAGCTGTGATGGCTTGGATGGTTTTTCCCAATCCCATATCGTCTGCTAAAATACCATTTAGATACATCAGTCTTAACCTTTCCAGCCATCTGACTCCATCTTTTTGGTATTCGCGGAGTAAAGAGGATAGATTGGTAGGAATCTCGGAAGTTTTGAGTTCTTTTTCTCCTAAAATTTGTTTACGTATCTCTAAAAGAGGCTCAGATATGGATAGAGTAATGGGCAAGTTTTGAAATCCTTTCGGATCAATCGCAACCAGACTCCACAACGGTTTTTCTTCTTTTAGGGTATCTAATTTGGTTACACCGATCTCATCAAAAATCTGTGCAATCTTGGTTGTTTTTTCTAAATCTAACACTAAGATTTTAGAAAATCTGGGAGCATGTTCTTGTTTCCGAATCGAAGATAGATCGATAAAGGAGCGTTTGGCTGAAACACAGTCCCACAGCAACTCGAGCGTAACTCCCTTCAGAGATCCTTCTACTTCTAATTGTAATTGATAATACCCTACATGTTTGCTCTCTTTGAGAGTTAAAGAGAAGGTAGTTTCATCATAGATGAACTGATCTAGAAGATTCTGCGGACAATCGAAGGCAATTTGATTTTGGAACCTAGGGATTACTTCCGTCATAAACTCGACAATTTTCTTTTCGGTCTTAGCGGCGAAGGTTCCCTGTAATGGGTTGGGGACAAAATCCTGAAACAGATCCTCGATAATTTTTCTTTCTTCTACTAGATCTCTGGCCACAATTCCATCATCTGAGACAAAGGGAACCACATCTTCATATTGCAGTTTTGGAAGAGCCGCAGGAACTTTAGTAGTTCCATAGACAAAGAAAAGCTCTGCTTCCAATTCCCCATCCAAATAGGTAAGCTTACCCTCCCCTTTCAAAGCTTTGGTAAAAGGAAGGGTAGAAAAAGATTCCAATACTTCTTGGTTGGAGATATCTACATACTTTTTCAATTCAGGAAGGGAATTTTCTACAAAGGTTCCGAAAAGTGGCTCAGGAATAGTCATATCTCTGAGCTTGTCCATCTCTTTTACATGCTCGGACTTGATATGCGGAGGAAATCGAAGATAGATATCTTGATAGACCATACCTGGTTTAGGACAGGCAAACATCACCGCTTCATCAATCGATATGAAGGTATTATGATCAATTTGGATCATAGGCTTTAAAAGCAGTTTGCTTGTTGGCGGTTCGATAGAATCTAGTTCAATGTGTAAATTGGCATGACCTGGAAAAAATCGAAGAGGGGTCTCTAAATTCCCAAAGTAAAGATTTGGAATGGTAGGCAACTCTTCTCTAGAAGCAAATCCTCTTTGCCTACTCCCTTTGGCATATTCTTCTAACTGGGCCAGCAGTAGACCAAAGGCTTCCCACTCAATAAAAAGGCTTTTCTGCGGCTTGGTTTCGTCTTGTTGAGGACGAATATACATCATTAATGTTTTAAGGATCGTTTTGGCAGAGCCAGAAAAAGATCCGAAAGAAAAAAAGTATTTCTTTCCACCTAAAATCAACTCCTCTTCGAGTCTGATAGCTCGTAGAAATTGTGATAAGTGAGCAATTTGTAATGGTTTGGAACGATAGGGCAATCGTAGAGCTAATTGACACTCTACCCTTCTACTTCCCGCTACCAAACTTTTGGGATTAAAAATAAGAGCAAGTTCCACTCCTTGCAGGAAATGTTTTTGCTGCGAGAAAAAATAGGGAGAGGTAGATAACACTTCTGCAGCAGTTACATATTCTTGTAAAATTTGTTTTTGATATAGCGCATCTTGTTTAGCCTCTTCTTTGGTCTTAGCCTCTTCGAAGGCTTCCATTAACTCCGCTTTTTCTTGATTTCCTATTGAGGAGTCTTCCTGTAAATCAGCCTCTTTGGAATATTGGACAACTAACGAGTCCATCTTTTCTTCCAAAAAAAAGATCAAAGCAGCTAGATGCTGACAGTCATACCTGTAAGGACAATCACAGTTAGAATGGATCGTTTCCGATTCGAAACGATCTATTTCCAGTTCACTCTCATAGGTATTTTCAAAATTTCCTACTACTTTGGCATGAAAACGGACTGTGTCCGGGTCGAGACGAATAATCTTGGCAAACACTACCTTCTTATCGTCATGAAGGTGTTTCCCATCCTTTAAAATGTTTGATGAAAAGTCT
>CAYPKB010000205.1:0-2831 GCA_964411185.1 uncultured bacterium | reverse complement strand
AAAATAGAAAGCTTCAGCTATTACCAAGATCTGGCAGAAGAACATTATACCTCTGCTCTTTCCTTATCTTTTCGAAGAGAAGATGAAGAAGGAATAAAAATATTGATCTCACACCCCCTTTACTCTTCTCTTGCAGAAAATCATGTGCACTTCTTATTGCATATATTTTTTAGAACCCGGTGCCCCGAAGAGTATATCATCCCTCTCCTTTCTCACATTCAATCTACAAGCATCTTAGTATTTTGTTTTCAGGAGTCCATCAATAAGGAAAAGGGACAAATAGTAGAAGCCCTTCTGAGCCATCCTTATTATCCTCAGATTTCTGAGAGAGAGTTGCAGGAAGTTTTTTCTTCTATCACAGCAGAGCTATTTACTACCCTATTTTGTGAACTATTGCTCCAAAACTTTTGTAAAAAGATTTCTTCTTCGCAAGAAAGGTTTTCCCGACTGCTTTTTCACGCCTGTGATAAGAGAATACTTTCGCAAAAGCAACTATCCACCATTGCCCTGTTAGCCGTCCAAGTAAGTGAAGAGGAGATAGCTTTTTCCTTTCTAAGAGCTCATATTGCACGACACAGATCTTCAGATAATCTACCTATGCTTTTTCTAGAAGAGGCCGTAGCGGTTCAAAATGATGCCATCCTAGAGAGCTTTCTCTCTTCTTTTTCTTCTCAATTACCTCTTCTTTCTTTGGTACAAGAGAGAAAATATGATGTAGTAAAAGCATTGCTTCATTCAAAGAAGCGGAACCAGATCTCTTCTAATCAGTTGAAAAAAAGTTTTGAAGAGGCTTTATATCTAGAAGATAGGAAAATGATAGAAATCTTCATCAGATCTCCTGCTTTTTTACAACTAGCTAGGTCGAGAAAAAGAGAGTTAGAATCTCCTTGTAAAAGATCCAAAAAAAGATTTAGTCACTCCGCTCTCTCCTATCTTTTACACCAATTAGAAAAAGAGACTCTTCCCCGCGCACACCGATCGTATCTTATGGAGGCAATCTTTCAGCACAGTTATAAATATCTCCACGTCGAAATTTTAGAAGAATGTGCTCAATCCCCTATTTTTATAAAAGCCTCTACTTCTCTACTCTCTCAATTTTGTGAAGATGCTACCGAATGGGTTTTGGAAAATAATATATGGAAGAACAATCCCTCTCTCATGCTAGCTCTACTAAAGCATGAAAAGTTTCCACAATTGGAAGATGCAGTTTTGGAAAAACTGGTAGCTTCTCTATGTGTATTAGCATTAGACCCATATCTTTTCCTTCCACTAAATCAGATAAAAAACCCCACCACTCTTGGAAAATATCTAGCCTTCTTCGCTGATAAAGAAATGGATCATCCCATCCAAATCATTCTCTTTCATAAGTTCTATAGAGAGATACCTCTCCGCTATGTAGAGAAAGGATTACTCCGTGCCATCAAAAAGGAAAACGAGGTAATTGTTGTAATAATTCTTTCAAAACTGAGGAACAACATTAGCCATCTACCTAATCCTGCCAGAATATTACGTGCTGCAGGAAACTGCACAAATGGAAACATTAGGCAGCTTTTTCCCAGATATCGCAGACGAAAAAGATCTCATTAATTCAAAAGAAACTCATCTAAAAAAGAGATGAGGCCCATTGTCATTTTATACTGCAACGGTTCCTTGCTTTCTTGTTGGGACCAGATATATCGGTCTACATATTCCAAAGCTTTGGAATCTAATTTCTTTTTCTCCTGTTTAGCAAGTGATTCATCTCCATAAAAGATATTTTTTGCTGTAAGGAATAGAGTATCAAGATAGTCTAAGAAACTTTCTAGGGCTTTGGCTTTTTTTTCAGGGGTCAAGTCAGTTTTTTTACTTTTAATCAAGCTGAGTATTTTCTCTCTTTGATTTTCTGACAAACTCTTCCAAGTTTGGTCTGCTTTTTCTTCTTCTCCTTTTCTATATTCCTCTGCCATCTTTCTAATCTGTTGGGCAAAATTTGGAAAATAGGAAAAGGTGATTAACTCTTGGCTGATAGGATGGTATGAGAGAAAATGAATATGTTTCAATTTCTCGTAAGCAAGCCCTATCTTTTCTTCTACTCGAGGTGAGAAATAGGTCATATCCTGTACCACTTGGGAAAGATCGGTTGTAAGATCCTCTAATTTTTCCTCAATCAATTCAGGAGGAAAGAAAGGGATTGCATAAGTGAGCTCATCTATAGAAAAAATGATTTGATAAATTTTTTGGAGATATTTCCTATCTTCTTCCCAAATAATCTCTCTCATTTTTTCTAAATTGGCTTGAACATAAGCACCTTTTTGTTCTAGTTCCTTTTTCTCTTTCTCTTCCAATGGTAGCTGTTCAGAGTAGAGAGCTGACAATATCTCTTCTGACATCTCATTGATCTGATGCAGATCAATCGCTTTATGGGCTTTGAGTCTTAATCTAATTTTTGCCAGGGTAGTTTTAATCGCATCTATGCGATTTGTCTCCTCTGGTTGAGGTAATGAATGGTTCATCTATTTTCCTTTATTATATTTTATTATCTTTATCACTAAGAAAAGAAGCATCCTAGTAATAATATTCTATCAGAAAATGAGTGGATTTTCAATTATTAATAAATAGCATTAGTTATAATAAATATTTTATTATAACTATAAATTAGCAGCCAATTCAGAGGCTCTTTGAATGGAACGATTTACAAAAGCACCGTCCGTATAAGATCCAAGTAGGGTGATATGATATTTCTGCGCTTCTTTGGAAATAGTATCGATTTTTTGCAGGTGGCCCGGCTCAAAAAGTGGAATCGCATGGCTCCCATAGGTCACTGCTGCTGCGTCAGGTTCCGCATTTATGGA
>CAYPKB010000204.1:2243-2895 GCA_964411185.1 uncultured bacterium | reverse complement strand
AATTATGTTTTGATGAGCATAAACCAATTTTATATTGGAAGATCCTCAGAAGAGATAGCGGATGTATTCAATATTTTGTACAAAGCTCCAGGGATCAATATTTTTTGGCAGATAATCTTTTTAGTAATTACAGGAGGAGTAGTCTTCCAAGGCATCCGCAAGGGAATTGAATATTGGAGTAAAATACTCACCTCCACCTTATTGGTGCTACTATTGGGACTGCTGATTTTTAGTTTTACCTTAGAAGGATTCGGCGAGGCATTTCGTTTTATCTTCTATCCCAAGTTAGCCAATCTCAAACCCTCAGGCATTTTGGAGGCTTTAGGTCTTGCCTTTTTCACCTTGAGTTTGGGACAGGGAATTATGCTTACCTATGGAAGCTATATGACAAAAAAAGAGGATATTCCCAAAACTGCCTGTATCGTTAGTGCTATGAATATTGTGGTCTCTATCATGGCAGCTCTTATGATCTTTCCTATCATATTTACTTTTGGATTTGCTCCGGAAGCTGAATTTGGTTTGGTTTTTAAAACTTTGCCTGTCTTATTTGCAAAACTACCTGGAGCTTTGATCCTATCTACCATCTTCTTCCTCTTGCTTGTTTTTACGGCTCTTACCTCCAAATCGATAAAATTGGCAACAATTACCTCCA
>CAYPKB010000204.1:0-2233 GCA_964411185.1 uncultured bacterium | reverse complement strand
TTTTACGGCTCTTACCTCTTCTGTCTCTCTTTTGGAGGTAATTGTTGCCAATTTTATCGATTTGAAGGGATGGAACCGAAAAAAAACGGTCTTAATTGTTCTGGTTGCTCTTTTTATCTGCGGTCTTCCTTCTGCTTTGTCCGGAACCAATCTAATATTTCCTCATTGGGAAGAGATGTATGGGAAAAGTTTTTTCGCTACTATTGTTGACTTAGTAGCGCAGTGGATGCTTCCCTTTGTGGGGCTCTTTGTGGCGATTTTTGCCGGATGGTTTATGCAAAAATCCTATGTGAAAGAAGAGTTTCAACAAGGAACTGCCATGGGAAAATTCTTCTTTCTATGGTTCTTTTTCACCAAGTATCTAGCGCCAATAGCTATTTTTCTTATTATTTTACAGAGAAGTGAATTGATTGATTTAGATAGATTGCTGCAGTGATGCTTCTTGTTCTAAAGGAAATTCTCTAGATTCAGAGGGCTGCCAGTGAGCTTCCTGAAAGGAATAGGTCTCAACCTTTATACTCTTGTTTTCCAGCTCAATCATATTGAAAGTTCCCTGTTCTGCATAACTGGCACACCCTGCATCTAAGATGATAGGAAGGGAACTCGATCTCAAATCTGCAATAGAGTGTTTATGAGTATGTCCGTGGATATAGAGCTTTACTTCGGGATGGTTTTTCAAGATTTCACAAAGGTTTTCTCTTCGTTTTAACGCTCTTCTAGGTCCATCAGGTGCAAAAATGGGAAAATGGTTTACACAGAGGACATTTACCTCTTTAGGAATCTCATTAAGAACCTTTTCCAATTCTTCATCCATAGAGGGATGGAAGAGTCCTTGAGAAGAAAAAAGAGGACTGGCGTAGGCTGTATCTAGTGCTACGTACCACCAATCTGAAGAGAGTTTTCCGCTCTCTATCTTTTGGGTAGCAAGAGGGGACTTCGATTTTCCGAAAAAGCGATAGAATCTTTTTTTCTTTTCATCCTTTTTCAGATAGAAGTCATGATTACCTGGGATAAGAAGATGAGGAATCCCTTCCTCTTCGAACATACGGAGCAGTCTTGCTGCCTGTTTGAGTTCTTTTTTATGTCCAGTTGTTGTCAGATCCCCTGAGACAACAACCAGGTCTACCTTTTCCGATCGGAAAAGATCCACTAATGAAAAGAGCTGTTTGTGGTTGAAGACTTTTCTTCTAAAAAGAAGATAATTCAGGCTGGCCAATGCTCTTTTTGTAATAAAAGTCCATGGCTGCCACGAAAAGTGGAAGAAGTGCAAGTCGGAGATATGAGCTATCTTCATGGTGATTTAGCGTTAGGCTTCTTTGGAGGTTGATGGGAACGTGGTTTTCTGACAGGAGTGCGATGTTTCTCAGTATGGTTTTTTTCTTCCGGAGTCTCTGGATGGGGAAGCCGTTTATCCTTAGCTTCTCTTTTCTCTTGTTTTGCCTGCTTTTTCTTTTGAGAAGGAGCTTTCGGTCTGTGGGCACTCTCTTCCTCTTTCAGGATCTCCTGCTCCTCTTCATGATTCTCCCGGTTTGCAGACCGGATGATCTTTCGATTTAATTTTTTTATATGATGTGGAAGATCTTTCATATGCCTACCCTTAACTTCATTATAGTGAAAAAAGAGCTATAATGGAACCCTCTTTTCTAAGAGATTGATTCCCTTAGGGATGAGATCTAACTAATTTTTGAAATTCCCGAAAAACTCGTCTTACAGGCAAAAAGAGCTGCCAATGACTCTCTTTCAACCGAAGCCCTTTGACATTAGGGCAAAAGGGGTAAGGACGAAGGAGTCTAGAAGGATGCCATCCTGGCTGCCAGTGGCTTATGCAAGGAAAAGGAGCAATAGTAATGAGAGGGATTTGTAAATAGGAGGCCAAATGGCCTGGTCCTGAATCATTTCCAATGAAATAGCCTGATTCATAAAAAAGAGAGGCGCTCTCTTCAAGTGAAAAGATAGTAGGAAGAGATATACCCATTTTTTCTGCCTCTTTCCAATCATCCTTTTCTTTTTCAGGTAAAATAATCCAAGGTTCATATCCGGAAGAAATGAGTTTTTTGCAAAGCTTTAGAAATTGAGAGGCTCTCCAATTTTTCTCTTTTCTAGTCGAGGTGGGATGAATCATGACACGGTTACGGTACTTTCTGTGCATGAGTCCAGAGGGAGGTTGAAGCCCAATAGTTTTAGAAGACTTCTCCAAAGAGAAAAGATTTTGCATGGCAGTGGCTACATTGTC
>CAYPKB010000203.1:0-2903 GCA_964411185.1 uncultured bacterium | reverse complement strand
GAAGCAGGGACCCCTGTGAAAAAAGAGAAGAAAAAGAAATAATGCAGCTGCTTTTTATTAGTAGCTGACTCCTTTTTCTTTCCGTTTTTTTATTGGCTTTTGTCCTGCTAATTGGGAAAAAGCCCTTAGTCAAAAAATGTGGAAATCCTTTACAAAGCTCGAGATGTCCCTGCAAAAAAAATCAAGGTATCTCGACTTCCACTCCGAACTCAGAGTCTGCTTCTTCTTGCTTCGTTAAGCCAGTATCAGATTCCGGCTGTTGCGTTGCTTCTTCTGATGATAAAAAGCGATGATAAAAATGCGTGCCTATATCCTTCAATTGCCTCCATATGGTACTAAGAGCATTTAGGGCTCCTGATGCAATTTCCTTAATGGCATAAAACACATATTCTTGGAAGTTATCGAATTCTCCTCTATACCGAATAGATCGTTCTGCTAGTTCTCGTGGCTCATTCTGTATCGGAATTAAGGAAGAATTACCCCAAGTATAAGAGCGGGCACTGTGAGGGGTTTCACTTCTTTGCGATCCAGGAGAGGCATCCGTACGAATAGCAGGAGGTCTATTTGGGCGGTTTATCATCATAGATAGTATTCCTTTGTGAGAGAGGAATTCTATAATAATAAAATTTTTACATATAGTTTTTTTTACAGAAGTTGAATTTCCCCTCCTGCCGCTTGAAAACCCAAACTGATACGCTTCTGTTTCTCATTCAATGGAGAGAGAAAAAGAAGAAGATCCAACTCTTCCCATTCATCTGTTGCAAAATCTTCATAGAGAAATCGAATAGAAGAAAGAGAAAACCGTTTTTCTATAAGAGATAACGTTTCTTCTGAAAGTTTTTCTTTTGGAGGCAAGACAAACCCTATTCTTTCTTGGGTGGTTTTTTTATCTGACAGAGAAGGATCCCAATTACCTAATTTTCCTTTTCCTTCTATCCAGGATAAAGAGGGAAAGGAAATCGAGTTTCCTCGCAGTGCTAACAGAATATGCGAAAAACGATCCCTTTTAAAATGGTACAATAGATCCCTTACCGGTATTTCCCGCACATCAAAAGAAAGAGAAATAGGGAAATTTTCAGGAATCGATAGGGCAAGTTCTTGAATCTGCTGCAAAAAAAACTCCAGCGTCTCTTCTCGCTGCACAAAGAGCTCTTTTTTCTTTTCTAATAGATGAAGATCATCGATAGATCCTTGGAAAAAAGAAACAAAAAGAGTGGAGTCGGCAAAAGAGGGCAAAATTTCTTGGGAAAAGTGTTCGACCGCTTTTTTTCGTGCTGCATGGAAAATCGGATCTTCTTGGGAAATAGAAGAGGAAAAGTGAAAGGCTAAATGCCATACAATTTGTTGTTGCCGACCTGCAGCCTCTTCCGCCTTTTCCACCGCATCTTTCCAATCTAGTAAAGAGTTCGGAGAAGCATCTAGAGATATGACTAATGCATCACTACTAGTATCCACAGAAGAGATGGTAGGACAAACAGGCCTATCGTCGACATAGATATGTCTGTGATCAAATCGAACGTCCTTCATTTCTCCCCCGGATAAGAAAAAGAAAGAAAATAACTATTTTTATCTTTGGATTCCCACAGCCTACGAAAAAAGGAAGATCCATACCCTTCCCATCTTGTGATGTAATTGGGAAAAGGGAATTCAGAAAGCCAATCTCGAGAAAAGAGATCCACGATTTGGTCTCTGTAGATCTCATCATCGGTAGCCACTGTGATGGAGCTATGGGGATGAAGAATTCTTTCCAACTCAGCTTTTAATGGTAAATCTAAGAGTCTATGTTTGGCATGTCTAGCTTTTGGCCATGGATCAGGAAAGTTCACATAGATTTTGGAAATGCTTTTTTCTGGAATGTAGTGACGCAAAAAAGCAAGACCTTCACCTAGAATTACAAATAGATTTGGCAGATCTTTTCCTTTTTTCCAGATCTTCTGGGCTCTATCAAATCTTTTCTCCACCGCTATCCATTGGATATGGGGATATTTTTCTGCTTTTTCCGCTATCCACTCTCCGTTTCCACTACACAACTCTACAAATATATTTTTTCCTTGGGCAATGTCAAAAAGAGGGAAAATCTCTGTAGAATAATTGGAATAATGAGGTGGAATATAAAAAAAGCCCTTTCCCAGATAAGGCCTTCGATTGGCAAAGTCGAAAGGTAGAGTAAAGCTCATAGAAACTATCCGATAAAATCTTCTTTCTTGAAAAAGAGATCTATTCTACACTCAAAAACTAAGCTCAGCAATGAAAATCTCCTTAGAAAAGTGGTATATGGTATGAAAAAATTTTTACTTCTTGCAATCGCACCTTTTAGTTTCGTCTTTGGGGAAGTATCCCAGGGTTCCATCCAGCTCGATCAAGTCTTTTTAGCCTCTCCCATCATATATTCTATTCTATTAGTGATGAGTATTACGGCCCTTTTTATCTGGATCTATTCCTTTTTAGCTATCAAAAGAAAAAGCGTACTTCCTCTAGAGGAAATAGAACAACTTTCTACTCTTTTGAGTGAAAAAGATTACCCTAAAGCGATCTCCTATTGCCAAAGTTCCTCTCACTTCTTTTCTAAAATGATGCTTCCAGCTTTAGAAATGAGAAAACAAGGATATCAAGCTTGTGTTGACATGATGAAGTCAGAAGGAAAAAGGCATACAGCCTCCTTTTGGCACCGTCTCTCTTTACTCAATGATATTGCAGTGATTGCTCCCATGCTTGGACTACTGGGCACTGTTATGGGAATGTTTTACGCTTTTTATGATATCAACCGTTCGTTTGAGAGTATCTCTTCTTTTTTTGACGGACTGGGAATTGCGGTGGGCACAACCGTAATGGGACTTGTAGTTGCGATTGTCGCCATGATTCTCTATACCACTTTGAAATATAAAATGATGAAAACCTTTAGT
>CAYPKB010000202.1:0-2918 GCA_964411185.1 uncultured bacterium | reverse complement strand
CCTCCTCGAAAGAGGTCAACATGCTACTAAAAAATTTAATTCAGAGAAAGTCTCTGAGATTCTCTTACGAAGAATTTTATCAGTGATAGTCGGCCTCTTTTTTATATATAAATTTCTTTTACTATAAAAACAAATCTACTTCTTCTCTTTTTTCTTATAATTCGAATAAAATGTTTCTCCAAAATCAAAAATAACAGAGAAAAAGATGAGTTTTCCAATTTCAAATCAAAACAACATTAGAAATCAAACGCTTGCTATAGTAGATAAAATTACAGATTTATCCTATCTACCCCAACAATCCTTGTTTTACATCTTCTTTGCAGTAACTCAACAATGCGAGAAGATTGCCGGTCATACATTCGATGATTCACTAAAGATGAAAGTATGGAAGAAACTCTCTTCGGAAGAGATCAATAAACTCAATAAGGTTTTCTTGTGGGAATCTGCAAGATTGATGTTTAAATTCTTTTTTCGAGGCTTTGAATTTTCAAAAGCTTCTGTGCAGTTTGAAGAAGCTTTGTCAGAAATAGTCATGGAAGAGGCTGTTTTTCTCACTAGAGATTGGATTCCAAAAATTGTGGAGGCTTATGGAAAGAGGGGAATCTCCTTTTTTTGACATCTACTTGATATCTTGCATTTATAGAAAAATTGCTTTTTTAATGGTTTCTTAACTTTTTCAAAGTTAGAATTTTTTCTGAAATTTATTCTATCTGGACTTATGTCAAAAGAGACTCGCAAAATTGAGGTGGTTCCATTTGATCCTACTTGGTCTCAAAGTTATGAAAAAGTTGCAAAGGAAATTAAAGAAGCCTTAGGGAACAACTGTTTAGGTGTTTACCATGTCGGGTCTACTGCAGTAGAAGGTCTTCCAGCAAAGCCGAAGATCGATGTGATTGCCGAAGTGAAAAATATCAATCAGGTAGTTGAATCTTTAGAAGCTATTGGATTTGAATATAGAGGGGAATGGAATATTCCCATGCAGCGGGGTTTCCGTAAAAGGGGAAAACATGATGTGAATCTCCATCTCTTTCCTGAAAATCATCCGGAAATTGAGCTGAATCTAACTTTCCGTGATTATCTAAGATCTCATCCCGGAGCAAGGGATGAATATGCGAAACTCAAATACAATCTCATAAAGCAAAAGGCTTCTCATGAGAAACGAGGCTCGATGTTCCATGGATATAATTTGGGAAAAAATAGTTTCATTCAAAAAATTCTGAAGGAAGCAGGATATAAACGACTTCGTTTTCTTAGATGTGTTCATTTTGATGAGTGTAAGGCAGCTCAAAGGTATCGAGAAAATGTAGGCATAGAAGAACCCATCGAAAAGACGATTAATGATCCAAAGTATATTCATCTTATCTTGTATTTAGGGGTCGATATCATCGGTTACGCTTATCTAGAGCAAACATCTAACAGGGAAGTCCACTTACGGTTATTATATCTTGATGAATCGAAACCTCGTCAGGGTTATAAAGAGCAATTTTTAGCTTGGATCCAAGGTTGGCTTTCTGACAAGTTCATTGTGGCTTAACGGAATGAACTTGTTAGATCTATTAAAAAGAACGGGAGAGATTTATTCCCCCTCTCTTATCTGTTCATTTTGTAATACGAACAGAGAATTTACCTCTCCTGTGGAGGCTTGCATAAGAATGGAATTTTCCAGACTGTAGTCCAGGAAGTAGGAAGCTACTTCCTGGAGAGAGAAGAGGATGTTTATTTGCGAATTATCAGTCTTTCTATTACTTCTTTTTCTTCAGCAGGTTTTCGTATGTGAAGGCTAAGACTATTTCCAGAACATGTAATGAATACTTTTTCTTCGATGGATAAAATCTTGATGACAGATTGTAACAGAAACTCTTCGTTATCGAGGATGGCTCTTTTAACATATAAGACTTCTTTATTTTGAACGGGACTTTTATTCCAGCCACTAGAAATTTCTCGAATAACAGCTTTGAAACATTTTTCCAATTTTACCTCACTCATTACCTTTGTTTGATCCCCTGTTTCTTCATTAATCCAAAGGGAAATACCTGAATGAATAGGATTCTTCTCGCTATCGGTAAATTTGTGTTCTTCTGAAACTGCATTTAGGTCCCAAACAATATTAGAATCCTCAAATTGAGAAAATTCGTCTGGCTTTATTTTCGGTGCATTAGTTCTACAGCCTTGTAATAGATAAGACCAATTTTTTTCTAATGGTAAAAACTTTACATCGCAACATTCGACGGCTTTTCCTCTGAAAATTGGAAGACTGTTTACTTTTTTTGCGATTTCAATAAGCTTTGCGGGTAATTCGCTAATATTTTGAATGGAGGGATTCCACTCTTGCGATTTTGAATAATTAGAAACAGCCGACATGTAAGACCTCGTACTTTTGAAGTTAAAAAAATGAGTGGAGATATTAGAGACCAGAGTAAAATTTTGGCAACATCATAGTCAGAATTTTTTGCTTACATGGGATCCAGAGGAATGGATAGATATCTCATCGGCAAAGAAATAGAAGAACTGAATTTTGGAAAGCAACATTACATTGAGCAAGCAGGTCTAATTAAGAGCTGCAAGAAATTGTGGAAAAAACATAAGACGGAAATTCTGATTGGAGTAGGTGTTACTGCTTTGGTAGTGACAGTAGTAGTGGTTTCGGTATCAACCGCTGGAACCGGTAGCGTAGGAGCAGCAACAGCGGGAGGCGCTGCAGTGGGAGCATTAAAGAATAAAAAAAAGGAAAAAAAGAAAAAAATTGTCGCTTCTCATGAACCTACTCCCTCACAAAAATCACTTTCGCCGATGCTAGAAAAAAATTATTCATCTTTTGATCCACTTCGACCCAAATTAGATGAGGCCCGGATATATCCAACGGATGAGATTATCCCACTAATTAAATTTAATTTTTGATAGACTTCTTTCCTCTTCAA
>CAYPKB010000201.1:1636-2950 GCA_964411185.1 uncultured bacterium | reverse complement strand
AAAGAGTTATTCTGAAGATCTTCCTTATTGGAGAATTTATGAGAAATGCGGCGAACCATTCTTTCGCGATATAGAAAAAAAAGTGATACATAGGTTGCATGAGGAAAAAAATGCAATCATCGCAACGGGTGGGGGCTCTGTTTTAGATGAAGAAAATGCAGATCTTTTACAGAGACTTGGTGAGATGATATATATTGAAGTGCCAAAAGAACAGCTCAAACGAAGAATGTTTGAAGGGAGAATTCCTCTTTTTATCAGTGAAGGGCCTATGGCTTTTGATAGATTGCATGCAAAACGTAAAAAAATTTATGAAAAACTGGCCAAAAGAAGATTGTTTGTTACTGATGTAGAAGAAGGAATCTACCATTTACTGGAAGAGATTCGGTCCATAGAAGATGGGAAGCAATAGTTTCGGTGATCTTTTTACTCTAACTACATGGGGGGAATCCCATGGAAAAGCTATCGGGGTTGTAGTAGATGGTTGTCCATCCAATTTAGCTATTTCTGAAGAGGAAATTAATCTTGCTTTACATAGAAGATCACCAGGGTTTCTTCCTTTTACTTCGAAAAGAAAAGAACCAGACCAGTGTGAAATTTTATCAGGTGTATGGGAAGGAAAAACAACTGGTGCCCCTATCTCTATCATTATTCGAAATAGGGATGTAGATTCCAAACCGTATCAAAAAATAGCCTCTGTTATACGCCCTGGCCATGCCACCCATACCTATTTAGAAAAGTATGGGCATTTCGATCACCGCGGTGGTGGTAGGGCATCGGCTAGAGAGACAGCTTGTAGAGTAGCAGCAGGAGCCATCGCAAAAAAATGGCTCTCTACACAAGGGGTGGAGTTAGGAGCTCATCTCCATTCTATAGGAGAACACCGGGCCTCCCTAGAAAAAAACGATAACGAAGAAAGCCTTATCTTCTGTCCTGACAAAAATGCCGAAGGAAAAATGGTAGCTCTTTTGGAGAAAATAGAAAGCGAAGGAGATTCTGTGGGGGGAGAGGTCATGTTTCACGCCAAGGGACTGCCTATCGGACTGGGGGAGCCTATCTATCGAAAGCTGGAGGCTAAACTTGCTTTTGCTATGCTATCTATCCCTGCAAGTAAAGGATTTGAAATAGGTGAAGGATTTGCCTCTACGAAAATGAGAGGGTCTGAACATAACGATTCATTAGCTATGGAAGGGAAGCAGATACAGTATGCGTCCAACCATAGCGGCGGCATTATCGGAGGGATTTCTAATGGAGAACCTCTTTTTGGAAAGGTAGCTTTCAAACCTACTTCCTCGATTAAAAAAAAGCAGCAAAGTG
>CAYPKB010000201.1:320-1626 GCA_964411185.1 uncultured bacterium | reverse complement strand
TTTTCTAAAGAGAACAGAGAGTGATTTTTCTATCCCTAAAGAGGGAAGGCATGATCCCTGTGTGGCTATAAGGGCTGTGCCTGTTGTGGAGGCCATGCTCTCTATCACTCTAATGGATATGTACCTGCATCATAAGGCAACCAAATGGAAATAAAGGCAAACTTTCCTAGTCAAAGCTATTCGATCTTTTTAGGAGAGTCCGTTTGGGAGCATATCTTACAAATAAGGAAAAAATTTCAAGATGTGGTGTTATGTACAGATAGTAATCTGTACACTTTGTACCAAAAGCAGATTTTGACCTATTTTTCTCCAGAGGAACTTTTTCTCACCACTCCAGGGGAACAAAGTAAAAATGAAAATGAGAAAAGAAAGATAGAAGATTTTCTCTTTAGCAGGCAGTTTCCAAAAGATGGAGCTCTTATTTTGCTTGGAGGGGGAGCTCTACTTGATCTAGGTGGATTTGTGGCTTCTACCTATCTTAGAGGGATTCCCTTTTTTTCCATTCCATCTACACTTCTTGCTATGGTAGATGCCTCCATTGGAGGAAAAACAGCAATCAATACAAGATGGGGAAAAAATCTTTTAGGAACGATATACCATCCCCATGCTATCTTTGTTGACTTTTCTTTTCTTTCCACTCTATCTGACTCTCTTTTCCGAGATGGGCTGAGTGAAATATGGAAAATTGCCTTAGTTTGGGATAAAGAGTTATATGAATGGATCCTTCAGCATCAAAACAAATGGAGAGAAAAAGAGAGAAATTTTTTTTACGGAATAATTGAGCGATCTATTGTCAATAAGCTTACGATTACGCAACAAGATGAAGAAGAAAAAGGGATAAGACACCTGTTAAATTTTGGACATACTATTGGACATGCTTTAGAAACAGCTTCCGGATTTACTCTCTCTCATGGTGAGGCAGTAGCATTAGGTATGATTGCAGAGATAGAAATCTCCTCATCTTTTCCTCTTATCTCTCAGGATAAAAAGGATCTTATCTATACTCACCTTTCCCAATTTCAGATGATTCCAAATTTTCCATCTATTTTTTGCCATCAGACTTTTTATACCTCTCTATACCAAGATAAAAAGAGAAAAAAGCGAAAACTCGATATGGTGTTATTGCAAGATATTGGCAAGGCTACACTGGCCAGTCAAAAAAATATAACCATTGAACCTTCCCAAGTGGAATCATCGCTTGCTCAGATAGAAAAAGTATGCTCGCAGGTATCCTAAGAGAAAAAGAGGAAGAGAAAAGGGAGGAAGAAAAAAAAAGACTTTTTCCTTATGTCGATCTCTTCGAGAT
>CAYPKB010000201.1:0-310 GCA_964411185.1 uncultured bacterium | reverse complement strand
CGAGATGAGGTGGGATCTTCTCTATCCCTTTACGCTTACAGAGGCAAAAAACTGGGTAAAAAAAAGAGAAAAACCACTTCTATTTACCCTGCGTTCGACAAACCAAGGGGGACAATTTTCTGGGTCAAAAGAAGAAAAAATCAATCTTCTGTATAAGCTTGCACGATTAGAGCCTGAATTTTTTGATATTGAGTGGGAGATAGGGGATGAGATTATCCGGGATCTTTATCTCACTTTTCCACGCATAAAGTGGATTATCTCTCATCACATATTTACTCCTTATACTGATGGGATAGAAAAGATTTTCTCT
>CAYPKB010000200.1:0-3006 GCA_964411185.1 uncultured bacterium | reverse complement strand
AAGACCGCAAAAAGGCACCGGAAATGCAAGACAAGGTAGCTATGCGGCGACTCAATTTAGAGGTGGCGGTATTGCATTTGGTCCCAAACCAAAGGATAATCAATCCCTCCGCGTAAATAAAAAAGAGAAAAGAATTGCCTTTCAAACAGTACTATCTTCGAAAATTCGAGAAGGTGATTGTGTCGTTTTATCTGACATCTCTTTGGATAAACCTAAAACCAAGGCAGTTGCCGAATTCTTGCAAAAATCAGAAATGCCTAAGAGAGTTACTTTCGTAGGAGAAGAGCGAGAAGAAGTCTTTTATAAAAGTGTAAGAAATTTACCTCATTGCAATTACAAGCGAATGGATCAGCTAAATGTCTACTCCTTGTCTCTTCCAGGTAAAGTTGTATTATTTGAAAACTCAGTAGATCGAGTGCTTGATCTGTTGAAATCTTAGAGGGAATGATGAAAAAGAGTCCAAGAGAGATAGTGAAATATCGCTACGTAACAGAAAAATCAAGAGTTTTAGAAGGTTTGCAACATGCTGAGTCCAATCCATCTCTGCGCAAGTGCAACAAGCCAAAATATGTTTTTGTTGTTGATAAACATGCTAATAAGCATGAAATCGCAGAAGCGGTTGAAAGTCTGTATGCAGACAAACAAATCAAAGTTGTTTCCGTGAATACCTCAATTCGCAAGCCCAAAAAAAGAAGGGTAAGAGGTCACCAAGGGAAAACAAGTAATTTGAAAAAAGCTATTGTAACACTGCAAAGTGGCAATAGCATTGATGAACAGGTATAGAACTATGAAGAAATTTCGGCCGATCACACCAGGACAAAGACAGCTAATACTCCCAAGCTTTGACAAGCTTACTCCTAAAAAAAAGAGAGAAAAAAGCTTAACTACTAGCAAAAAAAGCAGCGGAGGAAGAAATCAGCAAGGAAGAATTACTTGTAGGCATAGGGGAGCAGGGCATAAACGTGCTCTTCGTAAAATTGATTTTAGAAGAGATAAAGAGCAAATTGAAGCCAAAGTTGCTTCTATAGAATATGATCCCAATAGAACAGCTTTCATAGCTTTATTACACTATAGAGATGGAGAAAAGCGTTATATATTAGCACCTCAAGATCTAAAAGTTGGGGATGTTGTGGCAACGCAAGATACACCTCCATATAAAGCCGGATACTGTATGAGACTGCAATATATGCCTTTAGGCTCGGTTATACACAATATTGAGCTAAGACCTGGTGAAGGTGGGAAGCTAGTAAGATCAGCAGGCTTGTCTGCTCAGCTTATGGCCAGAAGTAATGGATATGCAACTATCAAAATGCCTTCAGGAGAAGTAAGGTTGATTAATGAGAAATGTAGAGCTACATTCGGATCTCTCTCTAATCCTGAAAACAGTTTAAGGATGGAAGGAAAAGCTGGCCGTAAGCGTTGGAAAGGGATAAGGCCTACAGTTAGGGGGGTTGCAATGAATCCAGTTGACCATCCTCATGGTGGAGGAGAAGGAAAAGGGAAAGGAAATCAGCCTCAATCGCCTAACGGCAGGGTGTATGCTAAAGGCGAGAGAACCCGATCTATCAAGAAAAATAACGAGCGCATTGTAAAATCGAGACGTGCAAAATAAGGAATATATATGTCTAGATCTCTGAAAAAAGGTCCATTTGTAGACCACCATCTAATGGAAAAAGTGAATAAGCTGAACGAAGAAGGGAAAAAAAAGGTTATAAAAACCTGGTCTAGAAGATCTATGATAGTACCAGATATGATAGGACACACCTTTGATGTTCATAATGGAAAGAAGTTTTTTCAGGTATTTATATCGGAAAATATGATTGGACACCGATTAGGTGAGTTTTCTCCAACGAGAACGTTCAAAGGACATGCTGCAAAGAAGGCCGGCGGCAAAAAATAAGGATGACTAGATGAAAACAGCTAAGGCAATTACCAAATATATACGCATCAGTCCTAAAAAGGCTAGGGTCGTAGCAGGGTTGATCAAAGGAAAAAAAGTAGAAGATGCCCTCAACCAATTAGCAAATATTACGTCTAAAGGATCAAGAGAGCTAAGAAAAACATTGCATAGCGCTGCAGCCAACGCAGAGCTAAAATTCGAAGTCTCTAAAAATCAATTAATTGTTCAAAATGTAATGATTGATGGTGGTCCTAGTTTGAAAAGAGGAAAGTCAAGAGCTAAAGGTGGAGTGGTACCTATACTAAAAAGAACAAGTCATTTCACTGTAGAAGTTGCGGTGGAGTAAAGAGGGAAAATTATGGGTCAAAAAGTATCGCCAGTCGGATTTAGACTAGTAAGAAGAAAAAAGTGGCTTTCCAATTGGTATGCCAACAAACAAGAATTTGGAACTTTCATATTTGAAGATCGAAAAATACGTAAATTCCTACGAAGTAAGCCAATTTGTGTAGGTTCATCTAAATTATCCATTAGAAGAATGAGTGGGAAAATTGAAGTAACTATCCATACAGCAAGACCAGGATTAGTTATTGGTAAGAAGGGAGCTGAAATCGACCAACTTCGTGAAGAGCTCCGAAAGCTCACAGGCAAAGAGATATGGATTGAGGTTGAAGAAATCAAAAGACCAGATATTGATGCTAAACTAGTAGCAGACGGAATTGCGAAACAGTTAGAAAGAAGAGTTCCTTTTCGAAGAGTATTAAAGAAATCAATTCGTAGCTCCATGGAAGCAGGTGCTGTTGGCATCAAAGTACAAGTTTCTGGACGTATTGGAGGTGCAGAGATTGCACGTACCGAATGGTATAAAGAAGGTAGAATCCCTCTGCATACATTAAGAGCAGATATTGATTATGCTACAGCAAGAGCTGAAACAACTTATGGCTCCCTAGGAGTTAAGGTTTGGATTAATAAAGGTGACGAATTCGAAGTAAAGACAGCTGGATAGAGGAGTAAGTTATGGTTTTAATACCATCCAAAACGAAATATCGAAAGAAGCAAAAAGGATCTCTAAGAGGTTTGGCCAAAGGCGGAGCTAAAGTGGAATTTGG
>CAYPKB010000199.1:629-3015 GCA_964411185.1 uncultured bacterium | reverse complement strand
CTGTAAAGAAAAGCAAAGAAAAGATAGTTAGTTGGGCTGCTGCAGTAGAATCTCATTCTGAACATCCTATAGCCAAGGGAATCTCCTCTTCTGTTTCTAATTATCCCAAAGTAGATAATTTTCTTTCTATACCCGGAAAAGGAGCTGAAGGAATCGTCGAAGGAAAAAAAATAGAGATAGTCAGCCCTGCCTACCTTCGGGAAAAAAAAATCAAAACCAATGAGATCCAAATAGATGGATTAGAAGAGGGAGGAAAGACTTTAGTTTTTGTGCTCGTAGATGGAAAAGTGGAAGGTGTCATCGCATTAGCTGATATTATAAGAAAAGAATCCAAGGAAGTGGTCAAAGAATTTCAAAAGATGTCAATACAATGTCTGATGCTCACTGGAGATAATGAGAAGGTTGCCAAATGGGTTGCTTCTGAAATCGGATTAGATGAATATTTTTCTGAAGTTTTACCTCATGAAAAAAAAGAAAAAATAGAAGAAATTCAGTCCAGAGGTCGTTTTGTAGCTATGACAGGTGATGGAGTGAATGATGCTCCAGCTCTCGCACAAGCAGATGTGGGAATTGCAATAGGATCTGGAAGTGACATAGCGCTTGAGACAGCTGATGTAATTTTAGTTCATAGCAATCCTATTCACATATTGCAAATTATAAAACTTTCCAAAATAACTTATAAAAAAATGGTCCAAAATCTTATTTGGGCCACTGGATACAATACTATTGCCATACCCTTGGCTGCAGGAATATTGATCTCTTGAGGTATCCTATTAAATCCTGCTATAGCTGCAGCTGTCATGTCATTGAGCACTATAATCTGTGCCGTCAACGCAAAATTACTAAAATTATAGATTTAGTTATTTTCAATCCAAAAACAGTTAGCAAAATTGCTAAGAATTATTTGGTAGATTAAAAGCAAAATATGAGGTTCTGTTTCATAATTGCTCTTACATCTAGCTCTTGTTTTCTTTTAGGATGTTCAACTTATTCCATACCTATAGAAGCTGGGCACTCTCCTCTCAACCATTGTAGCGAAACCTCTGACGTACAATTATCTCCCATCCTCATAATTGAAGAGAGCGATCAATATGAGAAATGACCCTGGTAGAGCCTTTTTTCTATCTGCCATTTGTCTATTTTTTTGCAGTTGCCTCTCGGTAAATACGAATCCTACTCCTCTATTTGATGAAGTGCAACAGACTGTTTCCAAATTGACAGCAGAAGAGATCTATTGGGACTCTGCTATCAATGATCAAATCGAGTCCATCTCTTTTGAACAATTATTGAAACAACCTCTCAGTTATAAAGATGCAGTGCAAATCGCCTTATTGAATAATAGAAAGCTGCAGGCAACCTACGAAGAATTAGGTATTGCACAAGCCAATTTAGCTCAAGCTAAACTCCTTCCTAATCCTATATTTTCATTAGCTTATAAATTTTCTACCTCATCAACAATTACTGATTTGATAGATATGGGGTTATTGCAAAATTTTTTGGAAGTTCTTCTGATCCCGCTGAAAAAAAGAAAAGCAAAGGCTGAAATTGAGATAGCAAAAAATAGATTGGTCGAAGAAGTTTTAGATATTTTAGCCAAAACGAAAATAGCTTTTTATTCCGTCGTAGCAGCTAAAGAGATATTACAGCTTAAGCAGATCAAATTATATGCTGCCGAGCTTTATTATGAAGCTTCTTTGAGATTGTACAAAGCAGGAAATATCAAAGAAGTTGATCTCAATAAGGCCCGTTCTCTACAAGAACAAGCAAAGATAGAATTTGCCTCCTCAGAGGTCGATTGGTTAAATAGAAGAGAAGAGATGAATCTCCTTATGGGATTGTGGGGAAAAGAGATAAATTGGGGTATCAAAGGAACTTTTCCGCCTGTCCCAGAAAAGGAAGAAAAATTCTCTAACGTTGAAAATCAAGCAATCATTAGCAGCATCACCCTGAAAAAAGCTTACAATCAGTTACTATCTACGGCTGCAAGTTATGGTATCGATACGACAAAACTTATCTTCCCCCAATTTGATTTAGGAGTCTCAGCAGAAAGAGAAGATAGCATTTGGTATGTAGGACCTGCCTTTTCCCTTCCCATACCTTTCTTTGATTTTGGACAGGCAAATTCTGCCAAAGCAAAATCAGAGATTATGCAGCAGTGGAATAGGTATCTTTATACGGCAGTAGAGATTCGCTCGGAAGCAAGAGCTGCAAAATTTCATCTGATAAACGCCTATAGACAGAGTAAATATCTTGAAAAGGTCCTTGTTCCTCTTTTTGAGGAGATAACTCATTCGGTTTTATTACAGCACAATGCAATGCAAATGGGACTATTTGCACTTTTGAATGCAAAACAAGAAGAAATTGATAAGAAAATAGAGTCCATCCA
>CAYPKB010000199.1:0-619 GCA_964411185.1 uncultured bacterium | reverse complement strand
AACGGACCTCCGGATATATAAAGGAAAAAATAGGGCTCGAGACTCTTCTACAAGGACATAGAATACAAATGACCGGAACTGGGAGAAATTGATCATGCGTAAGATATCAATTCTTCTTTTTTTCTCTTTCATCATATTCGCTAAAGAGAGAGTAGCACCCCCTTGGTATCAAGCAAAAAAAGAAAATCTTCCTCCTGGAAGACCTTGTCATGACTATAATCCAGTTGTAGTTCCAAATGGGAGTAAAGCTTCTTATAAAATAGTAGATGGAATAAAGGTCTTTCATTTGGTGGCAGAACCCATCAAATGGGAGGTAGCAGATAATTTTTCAATCCACACTTGGGGATACAATGGTTCGGTTCCAGGGCCGCTGCTCGAATTGACAGAGGGGGATAAAGTAAGAATCTACGTAACTAATCATCTGCCAGCTCCTACCACCATTCATTGGCACGGAGTTTTACTTCCTTGCGGAATGGATGGTGTAGCGGGAATTACCCAGCCTCCTATCCCTGTAGGAGAGACTTTTGTATATGAGTTTTTCTTTCCTGATCCCGGCACTTTTATGTACCATCCACATTTTGACAATATGACCCAGGAGGGAATGGGGCTAACGGGAATG
>CAYPKB010000198.1:0-3020 GCA_964411185.1 uncultured bacterium | reverse complement strand
TATAAATATTATAATTCAAATTAATGTATAATTTAAACTAATTTATTGAATTTTTGTTAAATTATACACAAACGATTGATTTATAGTTAATTAAATAGTTTTTTGAAAAAAACTAAATTGTAAACTACTGAAGATAAATGATTTATTTATTGGGTATATTGTAAAATCGAAAATTGAGGGGAGTGTACCTCCCCTGCAATCTATTTATTAGTAGAATTTCGTCTAAGTAGAGATTTCTCAGAGATAGAGGTAAAACTGGCTCTTTTCGTAGCTATATCCCGATGCAAAGTAGTTTTAGCTCTCTCTAAGGGGGAGGTTGTGGGCGAGTTTTCTGCTTTCTGGACTCTTTCCAAAATGGCTTCCATTCGCTCTTTGCTTTTTTTCATTCTTTCTCTTCTTTTTTCTTGTACGGAGAGATTCTTGTCCATTTCACTCTTCTGAGAGTTATTTTGACGGTAATTTCTTTCTAAACGCATCGTGTGGACAGAAAGGGGTTTTTCTTCTTTCGTATTGGTTGTTTCGGAAAAAGAAGCTAATGCTAATGACAAATCAGATGTAGAGGAACTAGAAGAGGATTTTCGAATTGTATCACTTACAGGTGCATTCTCATCCTCTGATGAAGCCTCCTCTATTTGACTGGCATATTTTTGTAAAATTTCCTTCACTCTTTTTTCCCGCTCTGATGCTCTACTTTCTTGTTCTTTCCGCTTATATTTTCGCTGTAATCTCATTTCTGTATCTTTGATGGTTTTCGTTTTTTTGCCATCTCTTTGTAACTTAGATCCAGTGGGCTCTTGTTTATCAGAGGTGGTTTTGCTTTCCTCATTCTCAGATTGAGAGGAGACATTTCTGATATGCTGTCGGTATAGCTCTTGAGCGAGGGTAATAGTCATTCTAGTTTTCATTTTCGCATTCACTCGGCTTAAAACCTCTTTATGCTTCTCTTCAGCCTCTTGTATCCATTTTTCTTGGGTTTCCACATCCAATGAAGAAAAAGAGCTCTCTTTGGGCAGATGTTTTTCTCTTTCTGTATTGAAATGATTGGTTATAGATGACCTTTTTTCAGAGCTTTTTGGAACACTTCTACTTATTGTGTCAATCCTTGACAATTGTTTCACTTTTCCTGAAGGAAGTTCTACTTGAGTGGGCGATACAGCTACAATATTTGCACGAGAAAAACGGGAAGAATGTTGGTAGAAATCCTTGAGATGTCTTTGGTTAGATTGCTTGTTTGAGAGTCTTCGGATGGTTGCAAGTGCCACTCCGTTAGGAAGGTCACTGAATTGTTGAGATCGAACAGCTGCTGTCCTTCCTTGGATCTCCCAGATTCTTTCCATAAACTGATTTTCTTTTTCTAGAGTCGGGCTTCTGTCTACATTGCCAGTAGACTGTGTATGTAATGGATTCATTAGTAATTCCTTTTTTTTTGCTTTTTATTATATATGATCTATTCTTTTAATAAATAGTATAAAATAGTTTAAGGAATAGTAATAATTATAATTGATTGAGAATAATCTTTTTAAACTTGTTTGACTGGGTCCCAATGGGAGGGGGGATTACGAAGAAGCTCTTTACAGCGTCTGACATAGAGAGCTGAAAGAAAATCTTCGTTTTCAGTGGTCTGGAAAATAGTAAGAGCCTTTTCCCAATCTCTTTTCAGATAGAGCTCAAAGGCATAGGAGAATGTTTCCGCTAGCTTCATTCTCTGCTGTGAGGGTTCCAATCCCTTGTGATCTTTCATTCCCATCAGCTCGAAAATTTTGACACACTGCTTTTTTCCTTTAACTGAAATGATATCAATAGGCCTTCCGATAAATTTGTCTTGGATTGTATCCCAAAGCTCTTCACTTATGATGATATCTGTATGGTAGACTCTATTTACCCTCTCTAATCTGGCTGTCAAGTTTACTCCATCGCCTATGATGGTGTAATTTCTACGCTCATGAGTACCAATATTGCCTACAATTACATGATCTCTATGAATACCAAATTTCGTTAGGAAAGGGGGCTTATTTTCTTTCTTCCATTTTTGGTTGAGATGATAGATGGCCAAACGACATTCCAATGCCGCTTGGCAGGCATGAATAGAATGTTGTGGATCCTCTTCCGGTGCTCCCCAAAAAGCCATCACATTATCGCCAATATATTTATCAATGGTTCCCTGGTGTAAAAGAAGTACTTTGGAAATCTCATCTAAATATTCTGATAGTTGCAGCATGAGCTGGTCCGGGGAGATCTCTTCGGAGATCCGAGTAAAATCTACAATATCAGAAAAAAAGATAGTCATCTCTTTGCTCTGTCCTCCTAATTCAAGAGCAATTCCCTGTGTTATCAGTTTTTGGACCAGTTCTTTGGGGACATAAAAACTAAAGGTTTGTATCGCATCCTGCATTCTTTTTGTGGCATTGGAAATGAGATAGATCTCTCGAATTGATGAGTGGGTATCTATGGGGTTGTTCAGATGGAACTGTTTGATTTCATCAATTTGATGAGCTAATTTGATCAAGGGTTTAGAAATCTCTTTGGATAGAAAAATAATGCCTAAAATGCCCAACAAGACAATACCACCTGAGATCAAAAGATTATCTCTATGAGTTCGAATGATATCTCCCAAAAAGTCATTGATAGGTACAACAATAAGAATGAGCCAATCATTGGGAAAATTCTGATAGGAAAAGGGATAGAGAGCTACAAGATAATCAACATGTTCATATTCGAAGGTGAAAGATTTTTTTCCATGCTGTAGATAGGCTTCAAATGCTTTTTCGAAAACGGGATCATTGAGATCTTTTAAGGTAAGTTCACGATTGCCACCCAGAGCCAATCTTCTTTTATGGTGCTCTGGACTGGCGATCACCAATCCTTGTTTGCTTACAATGATCTCTTTTCCATGTTTTCCAATCTTTTGTGTAGTTAAGAACTCAGAGAGTCCTTCCAAAGTAACATCGGCTCCAACAATTCCTATCCATTTACCATTGAAATCGTGAACAGCATCAGAGACAGAGATTCCGGTAAAAGGG
>CAYPKB010000197.1:0-3030 GCA_964411185.1 uncultured bacterium | reverse complement strand
CAGATATTCGGTAGGCATTTTAGCGCAAATATCTTCGATGATTTTACTGATCTCCTCATCACTTACAAAAGCGCCTTGGGCTCGAACTAAAGTAGAAGAGCCGGGAGGTAAAAAGAGAAGATCACCACTACCTAAGAGGGATTCCGCACCAATTTCATCTAAAATGATTTGAGAGTTGATCCGGCTTGATACCTTGAAGGCAATTCTTGTGGGGAAGTTGGCTTTGATAATTCCTGTAATTACCTCTCTGGAGGGCCTTTGAGTAGCTAAAATCAGATGGATCCCTACGGCTCTTGCCATTTGTGCAATCCTTGCGATAGGAGTTTCTAGATCTGTCGAAGATACCATCATAAGGTCAGCAAATTCATCCACAATTCCAACAATATAATGCATCTTTTCAGGGATGGTGCTCTCAAAAGAGGATTCCAGATCAGGTCTGATTTTTCGATTGTTGAAGGAGTTGATATTCCTAAGGCCTAAATGCCTTAATATCTCATATCTGTGCTGCATCTCTTTGACTAGCCAATGAAGGGCAGCATAGGCGCCGTGGGGTTCTGATATGACAGGTGCAATCATATGAGGAAGATTGGAATATTGAGTAAGCTCTACCTTTTTGGGATCGATGAGCATCAATTTGACCTCATTGGGAGAGGCGTTCATCAAAATAGATAATATAATGGATTGTATACATACCGACTTTCCAGAGCCGGTAGCACCTGCAATGAGGCAGTGCGGCATCTTTGCAAGATCAGCAAGAACATAATCTCCTGAGACAGTTTTTCCTAAGAGAACAGGGATATTCATCTTCTTATGTTTTTGCTGGTAATATAGCAGCAGTTCTTTGAAGCCTACCTCTTGTCTATGTATAGCAGGAACCTCTACTCCGACTACAGCTTTTCCAGGGATGGGAGCAAGAATCCGTATCGACTTTGCTTCCATATTGAGAGCTATATCATTTTCTAGCGTTTTAATTTTTTGTACTTTTACTCCTATAGGAGGTTGTACTTCGAAGGAGGTAATAGTAGGTCCGCAATTGATCTCGACTACTTTGGCTTCGATTCCAAAGCTTCTGAGAGTCTCTTCCAATGTTTCTGCTTGGATGGAGAGATCTCGTTTCAAGGTCGGAACATCGATCTCTTTTGGTTCTTCCAATAAATTTGGAGAAGGAAGATGGTACCCCTCTTTTTTGATTTTTTTAGGCGGCTTGAAAGTGGGAGTCGAAGTAGTTTGTATAGAGAGTTCCTTGGAAAGAATTTTTTTCGGCTCCTTTGCAATCTTTTTCTCTTTTTCTTGGAATGTGGGAAAAAGAACTCTTTTGACCTCTTTTTCTTTTTTCTCTTTTCTCTTCTGCTCTTGGACCTTATGGTAGCTTCTTTTGAGAGCAAGAGGGAGCTGTTTACAAAGTAGGTATAAACTGGCAAAGAACTTTTTTTCTATCAGCATGAAAGAAGAAATGAGAAGCCCGAAAATAGCAAAAAGAGCAAGGCCGCTATCGCTAAAAAGAGTTTGAAGGGGCAAATGAGGAATATCCTTATAGAGAAAATAGGTGGGAATTCCTCCAAGGGGATATCGAATGGCAAGTTCTGGTCTTTCTTGCAGGGAGACTCTCTCTTCTACTAATAAAAAGTTTTCCAGACCCTTGAGAAGGAAGGGGAGCTTTTCTGCTAAAATATTAGCTAAAAAGGAAGAAGATAGGATGAAAATAGCTATAGCTAGAAAAGATAGGCTTTTCCTACCTAAAAAAACTTGCACCCCTTTCCATCCATAAAATAGAGGCAGAAGAAAGCTAACTCCTCCTAACAGATAGATAAAGAAGTAAGAGATATAATGACCGACAATACCAAACCAATTGGCTTCGAAATGAGAGGGAGAAAAGGAGAGCAAAGATAGAAAAAGAAAAAGAGAGATTCCCAAAAAAAGAGCTCCTTGGACCTCTTTGGGAAGCTTATCTTTTTGCATCTCTTTTTTCTTTTTTATCTGCTTATGACCCATAACCCCAAGCATCCCATATATATGGCAAAAAATAGCAGATGTTTTTTTGTGATATGGAGAATGACTCTCACTACAAAAAATGCTGTCAGTAAAGATACCAAAAAACCTGTGAGATAGATCGTAGAATCAAAAATAGGTGCTATCCCATCTTTGACAGCTTCTACAAGCATTCCTCCCATAATGGTGGGAATGGAAAGAAGAAAAGAAAAACGTATAGCTTGCTCCACATTCCAACCGCGAAAGAGAGCTGCAGAAATTGTGGAGCCTGATCTAGATACCCCTGGTATCAATGCCATTCCTTGCATAAGACCAATGAATAACACATCTGGGATTTTACTCCGAGAACCTCTGCTCTTTTCTCTGGCAAAATAGGCCAAAAGAAGCAAGGTAGAGGTAAAAAGAATTCCTACCCATACCGGTAGTAAAAACTTTCGGAAACAGATGTAGGCAGGAAGCAAAGGAACAAGGGCAAAAAAATAGAGTCTCATCTCTTTAGGAGTGGTAAGAATGCGTTGGACATCTTTGCGAAAAAAAATTAGTAGAGCGAGAGAGGTTCCCAGGTGGCAGGTGATATCAAAAAAAGAGGAGGAGTGTGAAATACCCAGAAGGGTTCTCATCAGATAAAGATGAGTAGAAGAGCTAATGGGAAAGAATTCCCCAACTCCTTGAATGAGTCCTAAAATGATCGCATCGAGGATGGTCAAACTATAATCAATTACAAAGGGCGACTGACGGGGCTCGAACCCGCGACATCTGGAACCACAATCCAGTGCTCTAACCAACTGAGCTACAGTCGCCGCATACTATACTGTTTTCAGAGAGATAGATTATCTATACTGGGACAAAATTACAACTATCAATTTTTCTATATAAAGCAATGGGAAGAAAAGCCATCAGGAGAAAAAGGTAGATAGCAAGTAGTTGGATGGGAAAGGAGCGGAAGAGAATCTCATATTCCCAGGGGATAGGATGATAATAAATCAAATCCAGCGTGATAGATAGCAGTTTACTGACCATAGGAAAAAGAATGATATGGAG
>CAYPKB010000196.1:0-3036 GCA_964411185.1 uncultured bacterium | reverse complement strand
CTTAGATTCTCTTGGGATTGTCTCTCAGATTTGCGATGAAATAGGCATTGTAGAAGCCATTGACAAGCTAATCCCTGCAGATCAGCAAATGAATCTTTCTCACAGGGAATGCATAAAACTCATGATTAATCAGGATTGGGTTTTACCTCAAGACCCTTGTATTTAGAAGCACAGTTTTTCGCCTCACGTGCTGTAAGCCGATTCTTAGGAAAGAATGCGGGGCACAATCAATGATGACCGCTTAAGAAGTACACTAGAAGCAGCTTTCGCTTTTGGATGCCTCTGGTTGTGTCCAGAAAATTGTGCAAAAACTTTCGGCGTATGAGCATCTCCTGTTGATTTAAGCTGCGTTTTCAATTGCTTCTAATTTCAGCTTTTTCTCTTCTTTGTAAAAATCCATATTCACATACCGCTTGGGATCGTTGAAAAAGTCGGTCTTTGATCATACTTTTGGCTGATTTTGTCCTATTTTTCCGATCTTTCGATCGAGTAGGAGAGGGTCTTCCGACCCTCGTCCTCTCACACCACCGTACGTACGGGACCGTATACGGCGGTTCATGATCACTCTGACCTAGCTTGGACTATCTGCATCATAGGTCTATATCCCAAAGCCTCTATGACTCCGTTCGATACAGCTTTGTGCATGCCACCTGACTTCAGCATTTTTATCTAATTTTACTTACACGCTCTCTCTGACGAATGGACTTTTTTGATTTGTAGTGCCTAGTGAAAATAATTGGTTGCTTTTAAATTGAAAAGAGTCTACAACGGTTGTCATGTATGTAAGAATTAAAGCCACGCCCAATAGTCCAAGAAAATCTGTGCAAATTGTAGAGTCTGTCCGCAGCGGCGACAAAGTCAAACAACGGATTGTGCGCCATGTAGGCATTGCAATGGACGACCAAGAGCTAGAGAAACTTAAGGAGCTAGCAGAACATATAAAGTACAAGCTCAAAGAGGAAAGACAGCCTAGCCTATTCCGACCAGAAAAATTGGCCGAGATGGCGATTGAAGCAAAGAAACAACAAGATGATAACCCTATTTTGGTTAACTTGAAAGAGATAGAGGAGGAGCAGCGGGCCATTTGCGGAATTCATGAAATTTATGGAGAAATATATGATTCACTCAAATTCAATACCCTATTTTCTGCCAATAGGGAAGTGGGAGCTAATCAGATTTTAAAACACATCACAATGGCAAGAATTGCAAACCCTTCAAGTAAAAGAGCTGCTGTGATCAATCTAGAACAAGATTTTGGAGTATCTCTGCAGCTAGATCAGGTCTATCGTATGATGGATAAAATAGATGAAAATGTTCATCAAAGCATTGAAGATAAATCATTAGAAGCTGCACGCAAGCTGTTTCAAGATAAAATCGACGTCATTTTTGTTGACGCAACTACGCTTTATTTTGAGTCTTTTACCGAAGATGAATTTAAAAAAAATGGCTACAGCAAAGATTTAAAATTCAATCAACCACAAGTTTTGCTCGCCTTAATGGTCACCAAGCAAGGGTTACCTATTGGATATGAAGCCTTTCCTGGCTCAATGTATGAAGGACATACTCTACTCCCTCTTCTTAAAAACCTGAGAGGTAAACATAAATTGGACAAAGTGGTTTTTGTTGCTGATAGCGGGTTATTTAACAGTGATAATTTAAAAGCCCTTGAAGAAGAAAAGTTTGAATATATTATAGGCGCTCGCTTAAAGAATTTACCGAAGAATGTACAGGAAAATATTTTAGATCTTTCTAATTACCATGATATTTCTACGGATGAAGGGGATCAAATTAGATATTGCGAAATCGAACATGAAAAACGCCGTTTAATCATCAGTCACAGCACAAAAAGGGCGCAAAAAGATGCTATTGACCGAGGAAAAACCATAGAAAAAATTCGTCAAAAAATAAAAAGAAGTAGGGATCCATCGCAACTAATATCCAACTATGGGCACAAAAAATTTGTGAAACTACAGGGGTCTTCAGAAGTAGTTCTAGACGAAGAAAAAATCCAAAAAGCCGCTCTTTGGGATGGTCTGCACGGTGTTGTTTCTAATAGTTCTGATCTTTCTTCCACCGAGATTTTGTCCCAATATAGAGGACTTTGGCAAGTAGAGGAATCGTTTAGAATTACAAAACATGATTTAAAAATTCGCCCAATTTTTCACTGGACTCCAGAACGCATCAAAGCACATATCGCGCTGTGTTTCATGGCTTTTACATGCGTTCGTCATTTGGAATATCGAGTTGCTTTGCAATACAAAAAACTATCTCCTGAGGCGATTAGAGCCGCTTTAGTAAGGGTGCAGATTAGTGTACTTAAAGATCGTCAACGCAATCGTTATGCGATCCCATCGCAAGCCAGCCAAGATGCTCGAAAAATTTATCAAACTATGGGGAAGAAATATTCAATTCAACCCTATCGGCTTTGAAGTGTTATCTAAAATGTAGTGCCTAATAAAAATTAAAAGTGATTGATTATCAGTGATTTAAGTCTAAAAAGTGCTGAAGTCAGGAAAAGTCTATAAGATTCAACTTTTTGCATAAAATCTTCTCTAGAGTCAAACTTAGTCAGATCGAAGAACTCCTCTTCGATCGTATCGTGGAAACTCTCGATGTCTCCATTTGCGTTCGAATGGCCGGGCGGAATATAGACGTGCTTAGCGCATTTAGAATGAATGAATTGGGTAAAAGGAGAGCGCTCAAAATGTCGTGTTGTGCCTCCAAATTCTACACCATTGTCTGTTTAAAATATAAGTTCTTCTATAGGAAAGGGGAGATAGTTTGCTAAATGCCTCAAAAAATGGTCTACCATCGTACGAGCATTGAGTTCCGAAATCTCATCAGAATAACCAAGGAAAGCCATCCCTGATTTCACATCTCTCATGGTATACTGGTACTTAGGTAATGGGATTCCGATATCTCTTTTTTGCCCCCAATAGTTTGGGATATCATAGAGGTGCTTTACATCCATCTGTAGACGTGTTCCGGCTTTCCAGGCGGCCTTATGAGCCCTTAGATCATTTTTCTTTTGATATT
>CAYPKB010000195.1:2273-3066 GCA_964411185.1 uncultured bacterium | reverse complement strand
GCAATTAGATCATCTAAAGAAGTGAATTCTTCAGCTTGAACTACATTTTTTCCGATTTCAATGGCGAAATTGACAAGATCGAAATTATTCACAAACATCTTCTTTATTTCTTCATTAGTTAGGTTCCTTATCATATATTCCTCACTTTATGTTCTTCTGCTATGACAATTGAGCGTAAGGCATCGTAGGCAACAGATAATTCATCATTTATGATGTTATAATCATAATCGATAGAATGTTCTATCTCCTCTTTTGCTCTTTGCAATCTCTCTTCTATCTCTTTTGTATCCTTACTACCTCGCCCATGGAGTCTAGCTTCTAACTCTTCTAAAGATGGGGGCAATAAGAAAATAGAAATAGCATCTACTCTCTCTCGAATTTTTTGAGCACCATTTACATCAATGACCAAAAAAAGATGGATTCCTTGAGCTCTTTTTTCCTCTACATCCTTTTTCGAAACACCATAATAACAATCAAAAAGCCTGGTATATTCCAACATTTCTTGATTCTTTATCTTTTTTTCGAACTCTTGTTCCGAAATAAAATGGTAATCAACCCCATTTTGCTCTTTGGCTCTGGGTTTTCTTGTGGTATAGGTTACAGATTTTTCTACTTTTGGCATCTCCGTGTGAAGCTTTTGCACTAAAGTAGTTTTACCAGTTCCTCCGGGTGCACTTAGAATAAAAAGAAGACCTTTACTCAACATTTTGCACTTGCTCTCTCATTTGCTCTATTGCATGTTTGATCTCTATCACTCTTTTTGTGATATTGGCATCGATCGATTTTTCTCTCT
>CAYPKB010000195.1:0-2263 GCA_964411185.1 uncultured bacterium | reverse complement strand
AATAGAGAGAAAAATTGATCGATATGTGAGTGAAGTCTCACAAGTTCTTCTTGGATGTCTACTTTGTCAGCAAGAAAGGATATCTCTCTCATCACCCGCTCATCATGTTCCAAAGTGGACCATTTCTGAACTCTTTCTTCCATCTTCTTCTGAAATTCTTTTAGCTGATTGGGAGCAATCTCTTTAATCTCATCTTTGAATCTGCTTATGCTCTTCAGATGTTCCTTTAACTCTTTTTCAATGGCATCCCCTTCTTCTTTTCGCATGGAAAGAAAAGATGTTAAGGCTTCATCAGTCAACTGCAAAATGCTTTCTTTCATCTGAGAGAGAAAATCATGTTCAATAACTGCTCTTTCTTTGACCTCTTGTAACAAAAAGGTAAGTGTTACCTCACTGGGATCACATCCGATTTTTTTTGCTGTTTCCTTCCAATATTCTGCTTGTTTTTGCAAAAGATGGATTTGTGGTCCCTCTTCTTTTCCTGTAGGGGAAATAAAAATTCTAGCTGAGATGGTGCCTCTTGCTACTTTCGAAGAAATTTTTTTACGAATATCCATTTCAAACCGCAAAAGCGATTTGGGAAGTGAAATCGAAAGATCAAAATGTTTTCGATTCAAAGAAGAGAGCTCTAAAACGAGCATACCAATTGGAGAGGTAGACTCAGCATAGCCAAATCCTGTCATGCTTTGCATAAAAGTAAGCGAACCCTTAAAGAGAATGTTATAAGAGATTTTATCTCAATGATTTCCATGGGTCAATAGAAAAGAAAAAGGAACCTATCAAATCAATTTTCTAATAGATCTAACCGTTTTTCTACACTATCTCCAGAAAAGAGTTTGTCATGATGTTTTACAGGCATAAAAGAATAGCGGTGAATTGGAGAAGGGCCATGCTCTTTCAAGTTTCTTAAATGCTTTTCTGTGGCATATCCTTTATGGGTATTGAATCCATACATGGGATAACAAATGTGAGCCTCTTCCATGATTTGATCCCTAGCATATTTGGCTAAAATGGATGCGGCCGCGATCGATAATGATTTAGTATCTCCTTTGATAATCTTTTCACCTGGTAGATCTACATCTGGTAGATGTTTTCCATCTACCAAAATATATTCTGCTTTTTGTTCCAAAGCTTCTAGTGCTTGTTTCATGGCAAGTAGAGATGCTTGAAAGATATTAATCTGATCAATCATTTTCGGAGGTACAGCTGAAATGGAATAGATGACTTGCGGATTATGGGTAATTTGATAGTAGAGTTCCTCTCTCTTTGCAGGAAGAACCAACTTGGAATCATTGATACCTGGTACTAGAAATTTTTCAGGTAAAATGCATGCTGCCGCAACAACCGGACCTGCCAAAGGCCCTCTACCAGCTTCATCAACCCCCGCAATCAAACGATAACCCTCTTTCCTAAGCTTTTTTTCTATTGTGCTCATTTTGAGAAGTCTTTTTCTCTCTTGCGGATCGAGTATGATTTTCTTTTTGGTTACATTCATAAAAAAAGCTTTCCACGGAAACTCATGGAAAGCTTTTTTATCATGACATTAGAGATAAAATCACTAATTTTTATTCTTCAGAAGGGGATGGCTTCTCATCATTTGGTTGAGAAGTTTCGCTTGTGACTGTCTGATCTACATCTTTAGGAGCTGCAGCTTTTTCTTTTTTCTTGCTTTCTTTTTTGAAAATAAGATCTTCAACTTTTGCAGCTTTTCCTGTTTTACCACGTAGATAGTACAATTTTGCTCTTCTTACTTTACCACGTCTTTTTACTTCGATTTTTGCAATCATAGGACTATGGAGAAGAAATACTCTTTCCATGCTAGATCCATAAGCATTACGGTATACTGAAAAACTTTCTCCGATACCACTTCCTTTTCTAGCAATTACAATCCCATTGAATACCTGAATCCTTTCCTTACCACCTTCAACAATTCGAACATGCACGTCTACAGTATCTCCGATGGCAAAAGGAACTATCTCTTTCTTTTCTTGTTTGGTTTCCCACTCTTTGATCAATTGATGTTGACTCACAAATTACTCCTTTTCTATCTATCCTGCAGCTCATTTTGGCATAAATCAGGACGATTTTCCTCCATCCTCTGTTTACCTTGTTGCTGCCGCCATTCTTTTATTTTCTTGTGGTTTCCTTCCACTAAAACATCAGGTACCTTCATTCCTTCAAAGACTCTTGGCCTTGTATATTGAGGACCTTCTAATTGATTTCCTTGAAAACTATCTTCTTTCACACCCTCTGGATGTCCTAC
>CAYPKB010000194.1:0-3102 GCA_964411185.1 uncultured bacterium | reverse complement strand
CAAACAGAAATTGGAGCATGAACTCAAAATTGTTTGTAAGAGAAGATGCAGGCTTTGTATTAGATTGGATTAGTTCTTTGACGCTGTTAATTACCTGTTCAGTATGAGAACTTTTTGAATATTTTTCTTGTAATTTCTTTAGGATGGGTCGTAGATCTAGATGTTTGGACTCCTTTCCATGATCGAGAGTATATTTTACAACCAGATTTTCTTGAGGAGCAGTTCGAGAGGTCTCTCTCCCTTGGATTCTATTGATTCCATCTTGATTTGAGGGGAGGTTGTTACTGGAAGGGGGGGAAAGAGAGCTAGAGTCTTCTTGAGTCCTTAGATTTTCTTGAGAGTTTTGTTGTGCAGATAATTGATCTTGTCCTGATCTTGGATTTTCCCTTGAAGAGTTAGAAGATGCTGAGTTCGTATGATTAGTGCTTTGAGGAGTTTCTCCAGCTTTTTGATTTTGTTGAGGAGATGGTTCATTAGGGGTTGTTTTGGAGGGAAGGTTTGTGTTAGTAGCGCTATCGGGGGATGAAAAGTAGTAGTAGAGAGCTACTCCCACGTTAACAATAGGTATCATGAGCGCTAGCATGAGATAGTTGCTTCTTTCTTTGATATGGGTGTAGTAGTGGTTGCTTGCGATTTTCTGATCGTCCATTTTATTGATATGAACATGTTTGAAGAAAAATTCGGCGAGATTTTTTACATTGCCAACTACAGGTAAAATATCCAAAGCTTTACTTGCGTATACAGCAGCTTGATCTATTTTCATTTTACTATCTCCTAATTAAAATTTGATAACTAATTATATAAAAAATGATTGATTAATTCAATTTAAAAAAGATTTTACAAGTTTTTTAAAAATAAAAATACAATCAAATTTTTATTTTAACTTGAGTAGTTTATAGAAAAAAAAGATTTGAACCAATCCAAAAAATGAGAAGGAGCCACACTTTCTGCTAAATTGTCTTACCACTTCTATCGACTTTCATCCAGTGGCCCTTGCTTTACACATTCGGGCTGATGGTGGATCTGGAAATGGCAGTCCACTATCTCCCAAATGATGTTTGGAGGAGTGCTTTCCATTATCAGCATGGAGCATTTTGGAAGGATATTCCTGTTACAAAAATTCTTTGAAAGCATTTGCACAGTAGAGCTGAGCGATCTCTGAACTACCCCCTTGGCATTGTTCGAGGGAGGGTTTTCGCGCCTAATATTCTTCCAACCTCGATAGTTTATATCATTCCCCTGCCGGGATAAAAAAAAGCGGTCTAAACTTCTCGTCTAAACCGCTTTATGAGGTTGTCAAACAAAAACTAACTCTTAGGCAACATCTTCGGTTGCTCTTTTTTCCTCAGAAGTTTTTTCAGGTTGACTTGAAGATCTCTCTTCTGGTTGTTTAGTCTCAGCTTGTTCAATGGGCTTTGGAGATGGAGAGGAATCATCTGCTGCATTAGTCTCATTCCTTTGTGACAAAGAAGCAGCTTTTTCCCTCTTTTTTTTCTCTATTCCCTCTAGCCGATCCCCGAAAAATGCTTTTCTTTTCTCTTCATCAGCTATTGAATCGTACGCTTCTTCTAAGAACTGGTCATCTATTGTAAACGAGATGGAGTCCAATTTTTTCCAGAAAGCATTTATTTCACGTTGCGCTCTCTCTGCAGCAATTGGAGCAACGCTCAGTGCAAATTTTCTATCTTCATATGTTCCCTTAGGGATTTTCTTAATAGAATAATTCCTCTGCAACACGAATAAAGCTATTTCTGGGTTTTTACGCATTTCTACAGGCAACTTTTGATACGTTTGAGTACCAGCAGACCTTATGAGCTGTTTGATCGAAGCAACATCTTTTTGAAACTTAGAAGGCATTTCCGAGAAAAGCTTTGGGTTAGCTAATAAAAGTTTACCACAAAAATTAGGATAGTTTTGAAGCGCTTTATCTATGCTCTTGAACAAGTCCGGGTGTTTGGGAAGGGCTTCTAGCAAAAAGTCTTCGTCAGCTTTCAAAGGACCAAATTCTTGGAAGAGAGCTCTTTTGTTAGAAGAGAGTTCCAACATCTTAACTAGAGAAGGGAAGTGCGCGCGTTGTATTTTCTTAGGCAGAAAAGTTTTAATAACTGTTTCGTGTTCCCTATACTGATCTCTGGTTAATGTATTTAATATTGCTGCTAAAAGCTTAGGGTTTTTTCGTTTTTTTTCAGGGATCCCACTCAAAAGAACAAGATTGTTAACCACTTGTTGAGCTGCCTCCTCTGGCTTACCCCAGGGAAGGTTTCGCGCCGTAAACATATCTATTTTATTTTGTAAGGAAAATTTCTTTCGTTCTAATGAAGCTTCCCTTTTTTGTAATGACTCTTTCTCTGATTGTAATGATGTTTTTTCTAATTCTGATGAAACTCTCTCAGACTCATCAGAAATAGCCTGGAACAATTTCCTTTGAAACTCTCTATCGCTTTTAAGTGTTGAGCTAGCATCGTCAAAACGACCTATTTTGTTTTGAGCTGTAATAGCTAACAACATAATATCCCTATTTCCTTTCAAGTTTGCAGGAAGCATTCCATAGTAGTCATCGGTCATTTTTAAAGCTTCCAAAGAAAAATTTGCATCTTCTTTTACACTCTTGGGGACGGTGTGTAAACATTTTTTAAAGAGTTCAGTTCCTTGGCTGACATCTAACTGCTTTGCTACATCCAGAATGATAAGCATGGCATTAGGATCTTTTATACCAGCTGGAGCCCTTTCATTCTCAACAATAGCCAATTTAAGCAACGCTTTAATTGTTTGTTTCTTTGCAGGATCAACTGCAAACTTTTCGGAAGCCTTGTCAATCAACTTGCTAACAGTTTCTTCCTTGATAGCACTAGTAGATTCTAGGCCAAACTTTCCTCTATTTGCGACATAATTCCAAACTTCGGGTTGTGGTGGATCTAATGACACACTATCGGAAGAAGGTGTTGTAGGATTACTTGAAGCTGGCGATGTTTTATCTCGAGCAGCAGTGGATTCATCAAGTTCAGACCTCTTTCCAGAATCAGTCAAATTGGATGACTCTCTATTTGCAGGGGATTGGGGGTTAGGAGGTGTTGTAGGATTACTTGAAGCTGGCGATGTTTC
>CAYPKB010000193.1:2236-3118 GCA_964411185.1 uncultured bacterium | reverse complement strand
ATATCTACAGGAGCTGATGATTTCTACTCTCTCTTCATTAGATAAAACAGGCTTTCTTTTATAATCTGTAACTAACGAGTCATCGATTACCCCGACAATGAGATAATCCCCAAACTGCCTTGCCTGTTTAAAAAAAGCAACATGGCCAGAGTGAAATAAATCACCCACTACATCAACATAGACAACCTTTTTCTCCTTAACCGGATGAGAAAAAAGCGAAGAAAAGAGCAAACAAGCAAAGATCCATTTTTTCATAACCAACACCTCATTTTTGAAAAAATATAAGAGTATAGATTGACTCAAATTTTTTGTTTGACTAACTTGCTCCATCATTAATTTTTTATAAAGAGGAAAAGATGAGAAGAATATTGATATTTTGCTTTTTTGCTTTCGTTGGAGTCCATGCAGCGGAAATGAAAAATAAGGAATGGAGCCAACAGAGAGAGTTTTTTCATGAGCGAGGATACCTTTGGATTAAAAATTTTTTCTCCCCTGAACAAGTCAAGCTGCTGAAAAATTGGGCAGAAGAGATCCACCAATCTTCCATTACTTTGTTAGATATGGCACAAGATGAAGAAAAACAAAGGCTTCTTCCCTCTTCCGTACCTGGAAGTCTCATTGTTGTGCCTGAAGCGGACAATCCCCTACAAGCTTGCCGAGCAGAAGATCTTCTTACCTGCTTTCCAGAGCTCTACCATTTTATCGAAGGGAATGTCACATGCTATCTTTCTCATTTGCTGGATGAACCCTATACTCTCTTCAAAGATAAAATCAACTTCAAATGGCCTGGAGGAGGAGCCTTTTCACCTCATCAAGATTATCCGGCTTTTGCTCCCTTTGGACCTAATGAACATGTAACTGCCATGGTCTGCATTGATAAGG
>CAYPKB010000193.1:0-2226 GCA_964411185.1 uncultured bacterium | reverse complement strand
GGGTGCCTTCAGGTAGCTGAAAATTGGAAAGAGACCTTTCGGAAGGATATAACCATTGACCTTTCCGCCTTGCAGGAAGGAAAAGCTGTGTTACCTTATGTGGAAGGAGGAGCCAAACATGGCACTATCCAAGATCAATATGTCGAACAAATTTCCTGGTTTCCTTTAGAGACAGAACCGGGAGATCTTGTTCTCATTGATTCCTATGTCCCTCATTATTCTGAAGCAAACCGAAGCAACCATCCTAGAAGGGCTATGTTTTTTACCCTAAACCGCCTTCAAGATGGAGAGTTTAGAAGATTATACTATCATACTAAAAGAGAAGATCCTAATAATCCTCTTTTCCATTTTGCTACCCCCACCAAAGCAAGGAATAAATAAAAAACGAGCTCTACCTATTCTGGTGGAGCTCTTTTTTCTTTTTTTTCACCATAAGACTCTTTTAACCAGGTCAACAAAGAAACCGTCAAAGGAGTGGCTAAAATCAATCCAAACCAACCAATCAAAACGGTTAACATAGATTGAGCTAACAAAATAATGCCTGGCGGAAGAGAGACAGCTTTTTTTTCAATGAAAGGAGTGAGAAAATATCCTTCAATAAAATGGACAAAAAGAAAAAGAAGGATCACATAGAAAGCTGCAAGTGGACTAATAATCAAAGCTATTAAAATGGCAGGCACCGAGGCAAGTATGGGTCCTGCAATGGGTATAAAAGCTAATAATCCAGCAATCAATCCTAAAAGGACCGAAAGCGGGATTTCCAATATCCACAAGCCTATAAAGGTAAGGATTCCTACTGCAATCATTCCGATACATTTACTAATCACCCACCTTTTGAGCTCGGTTAGAATGGAAGAGATCACTCCTGTTGTAAAATCTCTATGTGAGGGAGGAAAAATATGGAGTAAAAGCTGTTCGTATGCAGCAGGGTTAATAGCTACATAAAATCCGACCAAGAAAAAAAGAAGCAGACCAATCAATGATTCTACGGTAAAAGAGAAGAACCTTGTCAAGTGGCCCAATGTTTTGATTTTGGCCAATGTCGTCTCATAATCAAAATCATGCAACGGTAGGTATTGCGAAAGAATGGCTCTGAGCTCCCCCAGTGCTTCGGGTAATTGCTCTTGTAATCTTGCTACCTGCTCGTTAATTTTATATCCATATAGCCAGAATGAGAGAAAAATGGCTCCAAATAATAGTGTGATCCCTAGCAAAAGAGAAGGCAGATAGGGAATTTTGATGCAACGATGAATGAAATTTCCTACTGTATTAAGAAGAAGAGCAAGTAAGATAGATGCAAAAGCAAGAAGCAATATTTTGATTGCAGCCCAAAAAGCTAGAATTATAACTAGGGTAATGAGAAAGCGTATGGGAGTAAAATAACCGCGTGTTTTTGAAATCTCTTCCATATTTATCTGCATAAAGAGCTTTCCTCTTTTTAAAAAGAGTTTTCTTTTTTCCTTCTTCTTGGATTTTGTCTCTTCTCTATTTCGATTCCATCTCGCACCATATCTGCTATAGAAGCAGGGTGTGCCATTGTTCCTTTAGGAAAGTCATAAGGACCGGGATCTTTGTAGTTATCAGTTTTTTTGCGTACACGTAAAATATTTGCCATACCTCCTAAAACAGTCTGCCCAAAAGGTCCATCATATCCGAGCATAGGAATACTATTTTGAGGAATGGGCATTCCTGATTTTGTCATATCTCTCATCCCTCTTGTTCCCAATGTCATATATCCAGGAAAAAGAACTTGCATTCTTTCATCAAAATCGCCTATTTCCATGCCTAGCATATTAGGAAACTCATGTCCCATTTGATTCATGATGTGGTGTGTCATATGACAATGAAAAATCCAATCTCCCGGATTGTTGGCTACAAACTCTATTACTTTTGCAGCTCCTACCGGTACCAACACAGTAGTTTCTGGTAAAAGATTGGAGGTATCACCTACCCATCCCCCATCAGAACCAATAATTTTGAAAGCATAGCCATGTAAATGTATCGGATGATGGTCCATAGCACTCAAATTTCCATAACGGACCCAAACTCTATCTCCCAATTCAGCTACCAATGGTTCTGTTGAAGGCATTACCTTTCCATTCATGGTCAAAAGATTAAAATCAGTTTTAAGAACATTAGGTCTTGCAGTGCCTACCTGAACATTCCATTCATGAAGCATGATAACAAAATCTCTATCAGGTCTTTTTTTAGGATTTTTTTCTCTTT
>CAYPKB010000192.1:2121-3135 GCA_964411185.1 uncultured bacterium | reverse complement strand
ACACTAGCATCATCTACATGAATCCAAGCTCCAGGCTTGAATTCTGAAATCTTCTGGAAGCTAGGATCTTTAGCAGACTTAAAATAGGTGGTTATCATGGAAACTCCCCTCTTCTATTTACATAAATAGAGAGAGGGGAAAACTCAAGGAAATAATGCAAGAAAGAGGGGTTAGTTTTTGGCTTCTAGCTTTTCTAGAAGTTCTTCCATTTTCTTTTCTAAGGCTTGGATTCTTTCCAAATATTTTGGGATCCGTCTGATATGGGCCTCCATTCGATGATATTCATGGATATCAATGGCAGGGCTACCGCGGTATTTGCCCGGTTTTTTTAATGATTTGCTAACTCCGGATCGGGTAGCTAGCATGACGTGGTCGGGAAGCTCTACATGTCCTACTATGCCTACCTGACCTCCTACCATAATATGGTTGCCCATGGAAACTGATCCAGCAATACCTGTTTGTGCAGCGATTACTGTATCTTCTCCTACTGAGACATTATGAGCGATTTGAACCAGATTGTCGATTTTGGTTCCTCTTTTAACAATTGTAGAGCGAAATCTAGCACGGTCAATCGTTGTATTAGCTCCAATTTCGACATCATCTTCTAAAATGACATTGCCTAATTGGTCTAATTTTTTATATTTTCCTTTCTCATCTGGCAAATAACCAAATCCACAAGATCCTACAACGGCACCTGTTTGTAAGATGACCCGATTTCCTAAGATGGACCTTTCTCTTACGGAAGAAAAAGGAAAGAGGTGACAATTCTCTCCTAATTTAGCACTTGGGCCAATATAAATATGGGATACTAAACAAGACCCTTTTGAGATATGGGCCCCTTTTTCAATTACGCAATAGGGTCCGATAGTAACATTCTCTTCAATGATACTCGAGGGATCTATGATAGCTGTAGGATGAATTCCTTCGAAATAAGTAGTGGCTTGATCAGGAAAAAAAAGAGAAATGAGTTTTTGGAATAGAACTCTTGGAGTTTCAGAAATAAGTGATTTATAT
>CAYPKB010000192.1:0-2111 GCA_964411185.1 uncultured bacterium | reverse complement strand
TGGAATAGAGCCGAAGGATTATCAGAGAGAAGATAATTTTTCTCATTTGGAAGATCCGCATCTTTAGCGACGCAGATAATACCTGCCTTTGAGCTTTCCATGGCTTTTGCATATCTGCTATTCGATAAAAAAGAAGCTTCCCTAGAAGAGGCTTCCTCTAGGCAGTTGATGCCACAAATAGAATGGAGAGGATTGCCTCTCCACTCTACCGAAAAGATATCTGCAAGTTCTTGCAGCGTATACGACGATTTACTCATTGCTCTCTTTGGATTCTGGAGTATCAGTCACATTTTCTAATTTGTAGTTTCTATCCATCTCAGAAAGTACATTATCTGTGATCTCCATATTTGGATTGTAGTAGAAGCAAGAATCTTTGCTTATTACAAATGGATAGTTGTTCTCTTTCGCAATCTTCTCTGCAGCTTTGGAAACATTAGCATGTAGCTTTTGTTGGATGATATAGTGAGCTTGACTCAGAGTTTGATAGAGCTCGTTTTGATAGCGGTTCATATCTTGGAGTAAAGAATCTCTTTTCAAAGTGAGTTCTTTCTCTGCTGTTGGAGAGAGGGTATCCATATAATCCTCATCCTCCAATTTGTCAGAGATTTCTTTGATCTGTTTTTCCGTTTCCTGCATCACGCTTGTGATCTGCTTGCGTAAACTTTCAAAATTTTCTTGTTCTTGCTTTCCATATTTGGATTGAGTAAGACAAGTTGTGAAATCTACGACAGCTCCATGTGCTGGAGCTTCTTTTGCACACAAGAGGCTTCCACCTGTCAGGCTGCAAACGATAAGTGTTATTATTGACTTCTTCATAGAATTATTCTCCTTTCTTTAAAATTGTCCTCCCATTGAGAAAAAGAAGTTCTCTTTTTCATTCTTTTTGGCATTGAAGGGGAACCCATATCCAACAATAATAGGAGTTCTATTCATTAATTCAATTCGTAATCCCACTCCGGCACTGGTTCTAAATTGCGAGGGGGTAAGCGAGAATTTGTTATTGCTGATATGACCTGCGTCAAAAAAGGCAAATGCATCCAAAAACTTGAAGATCTCCTGAGAATATTCCACGGATAATAGACCGGAAGAAATTCCTCCCAACGCTTCGTTAGTTGCTGGATCTTTAGGTCCAATATTGTAGGGTTTGTAACCACGGACACTTCCAACACCGCCTAAAAAATACCTTTCGCTGACAGGTACTCTTCTTTGCTGTTCGCCAAAAAAGGGATAGATAAACCGAAAATCTGCTCTTCCTTTCAAGGTTCCTTTGGACCAAAGAGGAAAATAGGCACTATTGATATATCCTGTTTTAGTGAAAAAGAACTTTCCTCCTAATCCAACATACTCTCCTTCAATAGTAGAACGAATCCCTCTATGAGGTTTGAAGGCATTGTCTGTTGAGTCATAGGCAAAAGAAAAACCAAGGCCACCTAAAATTCCAGAGTTTTCAAAGGCCCTAGCTTCACTACTGGCTCCGCTTTTTCGGATATCTGTATCAGTATATCTAAATCGATATTTCGAATTGAATGTCCAGAAAGTGGTGAGAGGATATCCTGCGAAGACGGAAAAACCATAGGTGTCGGTGTCGTACTCTTTTTGAAGAGTACTGGTAGTTTTGCTCACTTCAAAACCTAGTCTCCATAAGGAATCTTTTACATAGGGATCCATCCAAGAAATTAGATAGTTTGTCTGATTTTTACCTAGTGAAGCTCGAACATGAACATATTCTCCGCCACCTCGTAGTGAGGAGAGCCCATCAGTAAATGCTTCTCCCACTCCTAAAATGTTGAAGTTTCTTTCTGTTAGTTCCAATCCTCCAAAGACGCTATCAGTTGAGCTCATGCCAAGGAACATATTGATGTTTCCGGTAGTTGTCTCTTCTACCTCTATATAGACATCTCTGAACTCAGAACCGAGTCCCAAGGATTCACTTGATTTTACTGCATAGACATTTACATCTTTGAAATAGCCGATATTTTCAAGTCTCTTCTGGGTGGCTTCTAGTTTTCTTGCATCGAAGACCTCTCCGGGTACAAGCAGCGATTCGCGTAGAATGACATTAGCTTGAGTAGAACTATTGCCTACTACTCGGATCAATCCGATTTTGAATT
>CAYPKB010000191.1:2915-3145 GCA_964411185.1 uncultured bacterium | reverse complement strand
TCCTTTGGCGATATCCGTATGAATTTTTCCGGCAGCTCCTTGAGCATTGGTTCCTCTTTTAATAGTCCACGCTCTAGTCTCTTTCTCTCCTGTGGTAAAAAAGGTAATCAAATCCAAAATAGAATAGGCACCTTTGACTAATCGATTCAATCCAGACTCTTCTAATCCAACGGATTCTAAAAAGGGGAGAACTTCTTCATCAGGCAGCTCGCTAAGCTCTTGTTCTAATT
>CAYPKB010000191.1:0-2905 GCA_964411185.1 uncultured bacterium | reverse complement strand
TTAGCACAAACAGGAATGACAATGGCGCCTTGACTCTCTGCCCATTTTTTCACCAATTGTACATATTGATTATCCATGCTAGGTAGATCTGATTCTGCCACATTGGCAGCATAGAGCATCTTTTTTTTGGTAATAAAGGGATAGGCGCGCAGTAGCTCATTTTCTTCTTCATTCAGTTCTAAAGTTTTCAAAAGAAGATTTTGATTCAAGTGGGCTATTACCTTATTCAGTAAGGCAACTAGATTTTCTCCTTCTTTATTTCCTCGGCTCTGCTTTCTTGCCTTAATCAGAATATTTTCTGCCATTTGTAAGTCGGCAAGAATCAATTCTAAGTTGATCGTTTCTATATCCTGCAAGGGATCAATAGATCCAGCTACATGGGTAATCTCTTCGCTTTCAAAACATCGTACTACATGAATGATAGCATCAGTCTCCCGAATATGAGATAAAAATTGATTCCCTAATCCCTCCCCTTGGGAAGCTCCTTTCACCAATCCAGCAATATCTACAAAGGAGACGGTAGCGGGTATGAATTTAGCGCTATGGGAGAGTCTGGACAGTTCCGATAACCTCTCATCAGGGACAAAAACAACTCCTACATTAGGGTCAATCGTGCAAAAAGGGTAATTTTCGGTTGGAATCTCTTTTTTAGTAAGTGCATTGAAAAGGGTAGATTTACCTACATTGGGCAATCCAACAATCCCACAAGTCAACTGGCTCATCTCTCATTCTCCTAAACGATGTAAGAGAGTATGATACTCCTCTTGCCTCCAGGGGAGCAAGGGTAAAATTAGGATAAGGCGAAAGCTCCTAAAGAGAGTTCTGCTACTACCGCCATCACTGATAAAGCAAGTGGAGTCCAACCCTCTTTACGTATGGTTCCAAAATCTCCTTGATCTTTTCGGTAGCAAGAGAGAATCTGCGTGCGAATTTCGTTACAAAGATGATAGGTAGGCCCAATGCATAGTAAAGGAAATAAATAGATATGAAGAAATTGTTTGATAGTGCGAAAGAAAATTAATTGTACCAAACTGAATCCAAGATCGAATACAACTCCAAAAAGGGATGAGGTTACAATTTGCGTAGGAGTCCTATTATATTGTTTTACACGCGTTCTCCCTTGAGTGTTTGCCAGATTGCCTGTAGAAATAGTAAGGGAAATATTCGATCTGCCTGAATATTTCCAAGGCATCATATGTCCTATTTCGTGAACTAGAGTTTGTAAATGAGAACGAAAAAAAAGGAAATCCAAACATTTTTGGGAGAGATCTTCTTTTTCGTTCGGAACAAAAGAGATATTGGTTCCTAAAAAAGAATAATCTCCTTCTCTACCCAAACAGAGAGATTGAACTAGTTGCATAAAAGAATTTTTCGTTTTTCTAAAGAAAAATTATATTCTAGATAGTGAATTCATCAAAAGGGTCTTATTCTGTTTTTTTGTTGTAGGCATCTGTGTAAATACGAGCTCTTTCTTTTGGAGGTGGATGAAGAGGGTCTGCTAGCATTGTAATTAGACGAATGGACGGAATATACTTTTCCATTTCAGATAAGTGTGCTTCTTGATACTCGAATAATCGCTTCCCTGCTAGAGCTAATTCTTTGGAGGCAAATGCTGCGGCTGTAATATCTGCTTCTTTTTCTCTCCACCTTTGTATGCGTTTTGAGAGAAAGGGAATAGAAAAAAGGGATAGAATAGACCCACTTATAGGAAACCGTTTTCTAGATAGAGTAAAAATGACAATAGAGGAGATAAGAGGCAAAAGAGAATATAGATGATCGTTGTTTCGAATGTGAGCCAGCTCGTGGAGTAAGCAGACTTTTGCCTCTTCTAAAGAAAGTACCCTATCATCACCTAGAACGCTTATCGTTTTTTCCTTTAGTTGATCTGGTTGAGGTATAGCAATCACAGCTTGTAGAAAAAAAAGACGGCCAATGCCTAATGCGGCCACTATATTTTCACTTTGCATAAGCTTTACTGGTTTATGAATTCCCATTCTAGGGGCCATTTGATCTACAAAGCTTTGGAACACTTCGTGATTTTCTCCAGAGTTCTCTAAGCAAGCAGCAGTTGGGGGGTATCCTGCAGTTTGTCGCAAACTATTAAAGGCTACAGCTCCTGCATAGAGACAAAAAGCGCCTTGCGCTATAGAAGAAATCATAAAGGAGTATCCTCGTAAAAAAAGGAAAAATCTTACAGAAATTATCCTAAAAAAGAAAATGAGAAAGATTTTTTGTAGAGGGTGTCAGAGAGAAATTGAATTTCACTATTTTTTATTTCTATTTTTTTTATTTCTCCAGTTGGATGGATTGTTACTAAGTAAGATCCAATAGGAGGAAGGCAAAACCCTTCAACAGATGCGCTATAAAAAAAATCTCTTTCCCGTTTTTCGGATGATAGGATCTTTGCAGTACAAGAGTAGCTTCTACCGAGTAGCTTTGAAACAGCTTTCAAATTTCCTTTTTGTATTTCCTTCCGAATTCTAGTGCTAGTGATGGGGTCTTCCATCTCTTTTTTCAAAGAGATGTAATGCGAAGCTACATGGTGTTTTTTACAATAGGAATCTACCTTTTCAGGAGTACCTTCACGATTTTTGCCAAAAGCTGCATTTTCTCCTAAAAAAAGATGAGAAAAGGGGAGTTTCTTTCTAACTTCATCCAAAAACTGATCAAATTCCAATTGGGCAATATTTTGATCGAATGGATAGAGCATGCAGTGGCGTACGCCATGAGAGGAAAGCAACCGTAGTTTTTGAGGAAGTGAGGTAATATAGGGTTTAGAAATATTCGAAGAAAAAAAAGAGGAAGGATGGTTGGTAAAAGTGACAACCTCACCCCTCATGAACTGGCTGATATACTCCGGGATACAGGTGTTATAAGCGTCGTGAACCTGATGGATGACATGGTT
>CAYPKB010000190.1:0-3209 GCA_964411185.1 uncultured bacterium | reverse complement strand
TTTTATCGAAAATGGATAGAACTTTAGATCAACTTATTAAAAATGCTGAAGCATTTCAATCGGCTAGTTTGTTTGATTTAGATCCATATGAGATTGAGGCAATGGAAAAAACACAAGAAAGTTTATTGGCTCATTTTTCTTATTTAGAAAAAAGTTGTAAAGGTAAGGAGCTCCCAAAAAAAGAGCATGCTCGAAAAGTCATTCATGAAAAATTACGGAAATATGAAAAACTGAATCGATCTTTTACTAGAAGAGTGAGCAAACAAGCCAACAGACTTTCTTCAAGAAGATTACAATCTTGCTAACTTTTTAATTCCCTCTACTAGATCATCCATTTGAGGTAACACTTCATCTTCTAATATCTTCGAGTAGGGCACAGGACAATCTTTTCCACCGATTCTCATGATGGGCGCATCTAGATAAGAGAAAAGAGACTCGGTAATTCTGGCTGATAGTTCAGCTCCAAAACCGCAAGTTTTTGCAGCTTCGTGGGCAATCAATACTTTACCCGTTTTTTTCACAGAGGTTTCGATGGTATCCATATCCAAAGGAGACAGAGTTCTAAGATCAATCAGATCAATTGATATTCCTTCTTTTTGTAAGATATCGACAGCTTGCGATCCCATCATAGAAAGCATGCCCCAAGTAATCAAAGTAAGATCACTTCCCTCTTTAATCAGCTTTGCCTTTCCTAGAGGAGTAACCTCGTCGGACGAGGGTTCTTTTCTGGCGCAGAAGGATCTCTGCCTATAAAGCGCTTTATGTTCCAAAAAGATGACCGGATTGGGATCACGTATGGCACTTTTCAATAATCTTTTAGCATCTTCCGCATTGCTGGGAATGACTACTTTCAAACCGGGACAATGACAGAGGTAGGCTTCTATACTCTGAGAGTGATAGGGTCCACCTTGAATATATCCTCCGTAAGGCATGCGAATAACTACAGGACAGTTCCATTGGCCATTGGAGCGATAATAGATACTGGAGAGTTCGTTGATCAATTGATTCATTGCAGTCCAACTATAGTCAGCAAATTGGATTTCTGCTACCGGCTTAAAAAACCGATCAAAGGAAAGTCCTATCGCCATACCCACAATGGTGGATTCAGCGAGAGGAGTATTGCTACATCTTTCCTCTCCAAAACGATCTGAAAGTGTTCTGGTAATACCAAAGACTCCCCCTTTTCCTTTTGCCACATCTTGACCGAAAAGAATGACTCCTTCATCTCGGTCCATCTCTTCAATTAGGGCATGGTTGAGTCCATCCATCATCACTATAGGTTCCTCGCTTACAGGGTTGGACGGAGAATCTTCCCAATGGGTTGCCTTGAAAACTTTGGTAGCAGCTTCTTCTTTTGTAGGATAGGGGATTGCATCTGCCTTTTGAGCTGCTTTTTCTACCTGGTCGAAAATAGTCTCTTGTATCTGCTGGATCTCTTCGTGGGTAAGATATCCTTTTTCTTGTAAAAAGCGTTCCATTTGCGGTAGAGGATCTTTTTTCTTATCTTCATCCAAATGGGTATCTTTTTTATATTTCTTGGGATCGTCACTGCTACTATGAGGGCCGATTCTAGGTACTTTAGCTACAATTAAAGAGGGTCCCTCTCCTCTTCTAGCTCTTACTGTTGCCTCCGAAAGAGCTTTTTGACACCCTTCATATTCACAGCCATCTACAAGAAAAGTAGATAGCCCTTCATATCCCCTTCCAAATTTTTCACAGGAAGCTCCGGCTGTCTGCTCCTCTCTTGGCACAGAGATCGCCCATCCATTATCCTGTATCACAAAAAGAATAGGCAATGCATGGATGGATGCAAAATTGAGGGCTTCATGAAAATCCCCTTGGGAGGTGGCTCCATCTCCTGCTGAAACATAGACAATCTCATCCAAACCGCGAAGTTTTATCCCCCAAGCTCTTCCTACTGCATGGAGAAACTGAGATCCAACGCAGCTAGATTGGCAAGGAAGACGAATATCAATCTGAGAGAAATGTTCCGGCATCATTCTACCACCTGAATGGTTGGCAGCAGCTCTTGCCAAAAAGGTGCCGAAAAGATCCACCGGACAAGCGCCTAACCCCAGAGCAAATGTTCGATCGCGGTAGTAGGGAAATCCCCAATCTTTTCCTGCCTCTAAGTGATGGGCTGAAATAGCACCGATCAATTCATGACCTAAAACGGACAAATGGAAGGTCCCACCCTTATTCTGCCTCACTAGCTTGGACATCTTTTCATCCATGGTACGGGCAAGAACCATAGTCCGATAGACAGCAACAGCTTTCTGTTGCTGCTTCTTTTTGGCTATCTCCGTAAGAGCAGTTAGGGGTGTTGTAGTTGTTGTCATGAGTTCTTTTTCTTTTTAGAAGAGATAGGTGAAACTTTTTTATAACCTAAACGCTTCCCTGCAAACTCATCCTTTTTAGGACGACCCCGCTTTTTAGGTAACACTTCTTCGATGGCTTTACCTATTTTTCCACCTTCTTCTTCGGGTGGTAAAATAGCTTTAAGCTCAGAAAGTTTAGGTTCAGCAAAAGGGGCAAAAGGTGATTTGGTACCCACTCCAAATTGCTTCTCTTTTCCGTAGAGTTTGTCAGATAATTTTCTAAGAGATTCCAATCTTTCGGAAAGAGCTTGTAATTTTTCATCCACTTGGGTTCTAGAACTTCCTCGGAGGAAAGATAGAAGCTCTTTTTCCGAGTCAAATTTAGCAGAAAAAGTAACAGAAGCAGCACTAGTAATGTCGGGAATATATAAGAAACGTTTGATAGATGGAGGAACAGAGGTATAAATATCTCCCGAAAATTGTGGCTCAATCTCAACTTTCACAACTTGCTTAGGAGGTCTTCCTCTTTTCGGTTTTGGATTCAATGCTTCATTGGAATAATAGGTTTTTGATTTAGCCTCCAAGGTAGATCTAGCATGAGCTACATCTTTCGGGACTTTAGCCTCAAATAAGCTATGCTTTAGTTTTTCTACCATTGTTTTACTGAGTTCTAAATCTTCTTCAAAAACAAAAATTACTTCTTGAATGCGCAACCATTCTATTACACGGATTCGAGATCTTTCCTGATAATATTGTTGCCACTTTTCCAGTTCGCTCAAATTATCATAAATAAATTCTAGAAAATTTTCCCTCGCCTCTTTAGCGCCTATGATATCTAATAATTTTTCTTTCGTATCGATATCATAAACTTTTTCATGGACAAATCCTTCC
>CAYPKB010000189.1:0-3217 GCA_964411185.1 uncultured bacterium | reverse complement strand
GGGAGGATTTCCCGCACCCGCTCGTGAAAATCTGGCGCCATTCCGGCCTTTGTCATTTTCTTTTACATTGGATCTGCTTTTAGCTCCATATCTATAGAAAAATTTCTTTCCAGTTAGATTTCTTTCCGATACAAAAAGGAAAAGGTAAGAAAAGGAATGATTTCGAAAATTCGTGAAAAATGGATACCAATCTTGCTAGGAATTTTTCTAGTAGGGGTTTCTCTATTTCTTTTTCGAATGCAACCTACCTTTTTACAAAATTTTCTCTATTTCCTAGATAACAAGCTCTACGATACAACCAACCAACTCTTTTATAAGCCTTTGAAAAAAGAGGTTCCCATCACCATTGTCGATATCGATGATGAAAGTATTGCCAAAGAGGGAAGATGGCCATGGTCTAGAAAAAAAATGGGGCAACTTTTAGATATCTTGCGAGAAAAAAAAGCTCTTGTGGTCGGACTTGATATTATCTTTGCAGAAGCGGAAGAAAATATTATCGAGACAATAGAAAAAGAATTACAAGAAGAAGGGAGTCAACTTCCACTTATAGATCAATTGAAAGAGAAAAAAAAGATGTTTGACTATGATCAGTTTTTTGCCAACTCTCTTTCAAAAATAGATTCCGTTTTGGGTTTTGTCTTGAACAATAGCTCTCAAGCTATTGGATTATTACCCAAACCCATTCTTACTTTAACAAAAGAGGAAGAAAAGCTTCTCATTCCCAATTATACAAGCTACCTTTCCAATATCCCCCTTTTTCAAAACTCTGCCGCTGCAGGTGGGTTTATCAATGCCTCCATGGACAGTGATGGAATTATACGACATTCTTATTTAGTGCTTCGATATGGAGATAAATTATATGCCTCTTTATCCCTTGCTGCTATCTCTCTTTATCTTTTGGAAGAGAAGATTCAATTGGAAGTAGGAAGATATGGAGATCAATCTGTTTTAGAAGGAATCCGCTTAGGCAATACTTTTATACCCACAGATCCATGGGGAAGGGTCTTAATCCCCTTCCGCGGCCCCCCCTACTCTTTCCCTTATGTCTCTGCTACCGACCTGCTGCAAAAAAAGGCGCCGGACGAACTCTTTTCTAACCGATTGATTTTTATTGGATCTTCCGCTGCCGGAAAAGATCTTTTTACGACTTCTATCTCCCCTGTCTATCCAGGGGTGGAGATCCATGCCAGTATGGCTGCAGGCATAATCGACCAATACTTTCCCAGCAGTCCTGCATGGGGAAAGGGAGTATCTTTTCTTCTCATTCTTGGAGTTGGCCTTATTGCAGCTATTCTTATGCCTTTTTGTGGTCCCATTCTATCTTTACTGGTTTTTCTCATTCTTCTGTCGGGCCTTTTTTCTTTAGAAATCTGGATTTGGCTTCGATACTCTCTCTTTTTTTCTGTATCTGCACCAACCATTACACTCTTTCTACTCTTTCTCTTCGAAGAGATCTATGGCTATTTTTTTGAGACCAGAAAGAAGAAAGAGATCCGAGATATTTTTGGTCAATATGTACCCAATGAACATATAGATAGAATGTTGAAAAAAAGAGATGGGTTTGACATGGAAGGAGAAAACAAAGAACTCTCCGTTCTTTTTTCAGATATCCGTGGATTTACCTCTATTTCGGAACAGTTTTCTGCCAAAGAGATCAAACAACTTCTTAATGAATACTTGACTCCCATGACACAGGTTATTTTCGAACATAATGGAACCATAGACAAGTATGTGGGAGATATGATCATGGCTTTTTGGGGAGCTCCCTTAGAAGATCCAGATCATGCGTTACATGCTGCAGAGGCAGCCCTTGCTATGCAAGAGAAACTCTCGGAGCTAAATACACGATTCGAAAAAGAAAAAAAAATAACTGTTCAGATCGGTGTGGGCATTAGCTCAGGAATGATGAATGTAGGCGATATGGGATCTAAATTTAGAAGAGCCTATACAGTCTTAGGAGATACCGTAAACCTGGGCTCAAGACTTGAGAGTCTTACCAAATTCTACCATGTGAAAAATATTGTCTCTTATTCTACTTGGGAAAAAACACAAGAGGCCTTTGTTTATAGAAAATTGGATAAAGTGCAGGTGAAAGGGAAAAAAGAACCCACAGAAATTTTCGAATTGATCAGCAAGAAAGATAGAATGGATTCTTCCCTTCAAGAAGAATTAGACCTTCACCACCAAGGATTAGAACTCTACTGGCAAAGAGATTGGAATGGGGCTGAAAAAATATTTTCTGATTTGGCTAAGAGATTTTCTCACTACAAAGAACTCTATGAGCTCTATCTGGAAAGAGTATCTGCCATGAAACAAAATCCTCCGGGAAATGATTGGAGTGGAGTTTTCATTCTAGAGTCAAAATGATTTAGCATCCTCCCTCAATGAATACCCTTCCAGCTTGGTCATCGGGATTGGTGGGAAAAGATTCAGCAGGTGGTTCAAAAGAGGTAGATTCCAACACGGCAGGTTTTGAAGGAAGATCAACGGGTGGATTTATATCTGAAGAGACGGCAGAAAAACTGCTCTTTTCTCCAGGGCCTATTCTTACAGCACCCTCATTATTGTAGAGTAAAACTTCCCCTGACAAACAACCTACGAATAACTCGCCACCACGCAATACTGCCTCTATCAAGGTTCCTCTCACTCCGATAGTTGCCACGGGAGTACGAACCTTGAAATTATCCGGATTTTTCTTGGCTATACCACCGGTGAGTTGACGAAAACCACCTTTGACCAATTCTGTAGAGACTCTATCATTCTCTCTCTTGTCATTGTAACTATAATCATCAATGCGGTAAGTGGTATTGGGTGTAAGATTTACAATACTACCATCTGTAAAACGGAGCTGAATACGTGAGCCTCCGCCCACTTCTATTGTCTCTTGGCTAAAAACGGTAGAACCTCTACTCAACTCTCTTCTCCCTTTTTGATCCGAAGAAGCATGGACAATTCCATCTACAGAGACTACCTTCCCCGCTTTTGTCCTAGCCTCTAGACTCAAAAGCGTTAAGGTGAAAATTGATATTAGTAACCATTTTTTCTTCATTACGAGACCTAATTTTTAGTAACTTGCCGTAAGTACAAAATATAATCTTCCGGGGAAGGATCCACCAGGGATCTTGTTCAATTCAAACCCATAATCCAAACGGAAATTCAAATAAGGACGAATTTGATATCTAAATCCAGGGCCTATACCCATGAGCAATTGATCAGA
>CAYPKB010000188.1:2472-3304 GCA_964411185.1 uncultured bacterium | reverse complement strand
AGACTCTGGAAGTTCACTATCTGCTCAAGCAAAGGGAAGCATAAACCGGGACACACAAGGAAAGATATCAGGAGAAGTAGAGATTGGAATCTCAAGCGAGAATTAAAAAAAAAGCAATTGTAATATTTTCGATATTGATTGTTTCGACACTTTTTTTTGGTGTTTTTAGAACAAGAAGGGTCAATAAATATACCAAAATTCCATTAACTTTTGGCGATTCTGGGATTCCCGTCATCAGAGGGAGTCTACAAAATAGAAACCATTATTTTGGGATAGATACAGGTTCTCAGTTCGAGCTATCGATGCCTCACCAAGTTCTAGAGAGTGAGGTAAAAATTCCCATCGATCCTATAGTATCGATCGATGCCTTTGGGAAGCGCTACCACTCTCCTGCCTATTTATTGCCCAAGCTTTCTATTCAGAATTTACAGTTTCATGAAGTGATTGTAAGTAGTGACTCAGAACAATGGCAACAAACTACAAATTTATGGAATGATGAACATTCAAACACTTTTAGACCGTTGCCTTCTGGTACGATCGGGGCTCCTCTCTTACTACAAAAAAATCTCTATTTTAATTTTCCTCAAAAATATTTGCTCCTCTTCGAAAAAAAAATCGATTTGAATGCGTTCGATTCTGACTCAAACCCTTTCATTGAGGTTTCATTCGAGAATACCAATTACGGTATTCTTTTTCAGATCACAACAGATTTGGGAAGAAAGAAATTTGCTCTAGATACCGGAAGCACAGAAAATTATTTTAGGAAATCATTACTTTCACAAAAGTTATTACTACAAGATCCCATTCGAAAAACTTTATTATTTTCTTATTA
>CAYPKB010000188.1:0-2462 GCA_964411185.1 uncultured bacterium | reverse complement strand
AAAATCGGCTCTAAGGATTTTGGCCCTCAAAAGCTTTGTGCTATTAACATTGGTGATGAGTTGCCCATTGATGGCATTTTGGGGATGGCTTTTATGATTCACCACGAAATTATAATAGACTCCGCTAACAACCTACTTTATATACGATAAGATTTTTTTAGAATGCTAGAAAAACCATAAGCCATTTCATGGACATTAAAAATTATTTTCTTATGTTTGTGAACTCTTATTTTTACTCTATCTATTTTTTAGCAGACTATTTCATCAATTGCTAAAACCGATTGACGAGAATCGATCTTTTCGCATATAATCACGCTTTAATAACTAGGTGAAAAGTAGGAGTAAACATGAGCAAAATCAAGCCTTTGGGAAATAGAGTACTCATCAAACGAAAAGAGATGGAATCACAAAAAGGATCTATCTATCTTCCAGACTCAGCTAAAGAAAAACCCAAACAGGGTGAAATTCTAGCTGTAGGACCCGGCAGTGCTGACAAACAGGGAAAGATGATCCCGATGGAAGTAAAAGTAGGTGATCAAGTACTGTTCAGCTCCTATGCTGGGACAGAAGTAAAAGATCAAGAAGATCATTTGATCCTCTCTCAAAACGATATATTAGCTGTCATTCAATAAGTAAAAAGGAGAATGAACCATGTCTAAAATGCTACAATTCAAAGACGAAGCTCTGGCTTCTATTGCAAAAGGAGTCAAAACATTAGCTAAAGCAGTTATGGTAACCCTAGGTCCTAAAGGACGAAATGTAGTAATCGGAGGAGAATATGGATCTCCTACTTCTACAAAAGATGGTGTAACTGTAGCTAAAGAAATTACATTGAAAGATAAATTCGAAAATATGGGAGCTCAATTAGTAAAAGAGGCTTCTACAAAAACAGCTGACAAAACTGGTGATGGAACTACTACAGCGATCGTTCTTGCAAGTTCTATTTTTGCTGAAGGATTAAAAAATGTATCCGCTGGTGCTAATCCTACTGCTATTAAAAGAGGTATCGATAAAGCAGTTGGAGTTGTTTGCGAGGAGTTAACCAGACTCTCTACTCAAATCAAAACACCTGAAGAAGTAAAACAAATTGCAACCATTTCAGCTAATAACGATGCAGAAATTGGATCTATTATTGCTGATGCTATGCAAAAAGTTGGAAATGATGGTGTGGTTACCATTTCTGATTCGAAAACCATTGAGACTACTTTGGAAGTTGTAGAAGGAATGCAATTCGATAAAGGTTACCTATCTCCTTATTTCGTAACCAATGCAGAAAAAATGAATGCAGAACTTACCAACTGTTCTATTTTTGTCACGGATAAAAAACTTAGTTCTGTGAAAGATGTGGTGACAATCCTAGAAAAACTACAAACGCAAGGATCAAAACCTATCCTTCTTATCGCAGATGATATCGAAGGGGAAGCACTAGCAACTTTAGTTGTTAACAAACTTAAAGGTGGCCTTTCTCTTTGTGCAGTGAAAGCTCCTGCTTTCGGTGATAGAAAGAAAGAGATGTTACAAGATATCGCCACCCTCACTGGTGCTACAGTAATCAGCGATGAAGTGGGTCTTTCTCTCGATCAATTCACCCCTGCTCATCTTGGAACAGCAGAAAATGTAAAGGTAGGAAAAGATGAGACAACTATCGTTGGTGGAAAAGGTAATGACCAAGCTCTCCAAGATAGAACTTCACAAATCCGAGCCCAAATGCAAAATGCATCCGATTATGAAAAGGAAAAATTAGAGGAAAGGCTTGCTAAACTACAAGGTGGGGTTGCCGTCATTCATGTAGGTGCTCCTACGGAAAGTGAAATGAAAGAGAAGAAAGCAAGAGTAGAAGATGCACTTCATGCAACCAAAGCTGCAGTCTTGGAAGGTATTGTTCCAGGAGGAGGAGTGGCTCTTATCCGAGCTTCCAAGAAGCTAGATACCCTCTCTTTAAAAGGTGATGAAGTGATCGGCGTTGAGATTATCAAAAAAGCAGCCTTTGCACCTGCTATTGCTATTGCAGACAACTGCGGAAAGCAAGGAAATCTCATTGCTGAAAAGATCTCTGAAAAAGAAGGATCTTATGGTTACAATGGTCTTACCGATACCTTTTCTGACCTTCTACAAGATGGTGTGGTAGATCCCGTTTTGGTAACAAAATCTGCCTTGAAACATGCTTCTTCTATATCTGCCTTGCTTCTTACTATTTCTGCTATGGTAACCGATAAGCCGGAGCCAAAGAAAAGTGGTGGAGCACCAGGTATGGACGGCATGGGAGGAATGGGTGGTATGGGCGGTATGCCCGGCATGGGAATGATGTAATTTATTCATTCTACACTCCAATTTGTCCGTTAAAAAAGAGAGGAATCATTCCTCTCTTTTTTTTTAGATTTGGATTTCCATAGAAGAGAAATAGTTTCTACTAGTAAGCTATACCCCTTATTCATTATGACAGCCAGTATTTCATATAAAGA
>CAYPKB010000187.1:0-3398 GCA_964411185.1 uncultured bacterium | reverse complement strand
AGCCAGGTATAAAACAGGTGATGCAACAATATTTAGCGCCTCTTTTTTCAGTTCATTTTGCAATTTTTCATCGAATTTTCTCTCTTGGTAGAGGGCTCTACCTCCCAAAAAGAGTATATTGGTCGCAGATTCGATCATATTCGCTAATACTAAAGGCATCATGAGATAATAAGATGCTACGCAATCAATGGCTCCTTTGATTCTAGGTTCAATTTCTTTTCGGAAAAGAGTCTCTTCTGTACCGCCTAAATGAAACGTTCTACCTCTATTGAGTAAACGATGGTCGATCTGGTGACTTTTATTTTTCAAAGTGACCTTGTGGGTATAATAATTACCCGGACCTGCTTTCAAAACTGCTTCTAAATAGATATAAGGCTTTCTGGGATCGATCCCATACAGATTGTCTCCAAAAATAGCTATCGCAAGAGAATTGATGGTAAGGGCAAAGGCCAATATGGGAGATCCCACCATATTTATAGCTTCCATTACTGTCCCTTCCATAAAAGAAAAAGAGGGTTGGGATTCCTTTTTATCTTTGGAACTCCAAAGATGATAGAAAGAGACCAAATTAATAGCAGATGCCACTGTTTGATGCGCCGCCATGGATGCGTGGACAAAAGGTGAGGTAAATAGATCAAAGACTCCTTGCCATCTGGCATCGAGTCCAGTCCATTCATTCGATAAAATACTTCCTGTAGTCATGGGAACCCCCTTAATGTAATTTTGAGCGGACATGGTATACAATTTTTTAAATTTTTTGTTAGCAAAATTCAGCTACCAAAATCATCCAATACAATCTGCTCTCTGGGCACTCCATATTCATCTAAAAGGTTCATTACAGATATATTATGCAGAGGAGGACCACAAACAAAATAGAGAAGATCATCAGGATTTTCCAGCTTCTTCAGTTGCCCCTCTTCAAAAGCCTTATAGACAAATCCCGTTTTACAAGGATCTTCCTTTGGCCATCCCTTGTCAAAATCTTCTGCCAATGGATCAGAGAGTACCAAATGATAAGAGAAGTTTGGATATTGACTTTCCAGCTCTTGAAACTCCTTTTCATAGATATTTTCACGAAGAGATCTAGCTCCATACCAAAGAGTCACTTTTCTCTTTGTTTTTTCCGTTTGGAAAAGATGCATGATATGAGACCTTCCGAAAGAAGAGCCGGCACCTCCAATGAGAAAAACAAGTTCTTCCCCGTCACCTCTCATAAAAGATTCTCCAAAAGGACCGGAGAAACAGCATCTGTCTCCCTCTTTCAAGGAAAATAGGTAGGAAGAGCCTATCCCCCAAGGTTTTTTTCCGATTGCATCCAAAGGAGGTGTGGCAATGCGGACGGTGAATTTCAAAATATTTCCCTCCGCAGGATAAGAAGCCATAGAGTAGGCTCTTGTAACTTTTTCCCCGGATGAGGAAAAAGAGATCTGTTGTCCGAACATCTTATATTTTTCCCAATCTGGAAAGTAGATGGGATCCATCTCTACTTTCCAATCCTCTGTATTAGTTTGAAAAGAGGGAATCTCAAAAATGACATAGGAACCGGACTGATAAAAAAAGGATTCTTCTTTAGGAATTTCAATTACTAGCTCTTTGATAAAAGTTGCTACGTTTTGATTAGAAAGCACTTTGCCTTGATAACATTTTACATCTAGCAGCTCTTGTGGGATGGAGAGCGTTAGATCCTCTTTTACTTTGCACTGACAAGAGAGCCTCCATCCCTCTGCCAGTTCTTTAGGAGTAAAAGTACCTTTGTCTGGATCAAGAATAGGACCTCCTCCTGCAAGAACCTGTACTTTGCACTGTTTGCAAGTAGCCTTCCCGCCACAAGGAGAAGGGATGGATATCCCTTCTTGCAAAAGATCATATAAAAGCGTTGAACCCGAAGAGACCTCTTTGGTCAATTCATCCTTGTTATTGATAAAAATTTTACAGAGGCCATTTCCTAAAATTTTCTTTTTCACCAGTAAAATAGCTGCTGATAGTAGCAGCGCAATGGATACAAACGATAGTATGGCTAAAAAAATTTGAAAAAACATTTGTGTCTCAATCCTAGCTCAAATTTTTTTTAGGAAAAGAGATTTTTTCTCCTTGTCCTTTTGGATAAAAATGAGCAAACTATTTCCCTATGACACAGCAAAGAGAGCATTGGGGCTCAAAACTAGGTTTTATCATGGCCACTGCCGGGTCTGCCATTGGACTTGGTAGTTTGTGGCGTTTTCCTTATGTCTGCGGGCAAAATGGAGGAGGCGCTTTTTTACTCCTCTATATCATATTCACATTTCTAATCGGAATTCCTGTTTTTATTGCCGAAATGGTAATGGGTAGATCTGCTCAAAAAGGGGTAGTCTCTACCTTTTCGGAGTTATCCAAACAATCTCCCCATTGGAGAATGATGGGATGGTTCAATATAGCGACCAATTTTTTGGTACTTACCTTTTATGGAGTAGTGGCAGGATGGACTGTCAATTATACTTTTATGTCCCTCAACCAATTTACGGCTGGGAAAACACCCGAAGAGATTAAAAACGTATTCAATATTGTTTTCACCTCTGCCCAATCCAACCTTTTTTGGCTGGCTATCTTCATGACCATGACAGCAGGGGTTGTCATTGGAGGAATACGAAAAGGGATCGAATATTGGAGTAAAATTTTAACTCCCGCTCTACTGATTATTTTGGTAGGTCTCTTTCTTTTTGCCATCTCTCTACCGGGATTCGGACAAGCTGTCCAATTTATTCTCTATCCTTCTTTTGAAAGAATGACTCCCAATGGAGTTCTGGATGCTTTAGGTATGGCCTTTTGGACCTTGTCCATTGGTCTTGGGATCATTCTGACCTATGGAAGTTATATGAAACCTTCTGCAGATATCCCGAAAAATGGTCTGATCATTGCTTTTGTCTCGGTATCAGTATCTATTTTTGCCGCTTTGATGATTTTTCCTATCGTCTTTTCTTTCGGATTAGAACCGGAAGCAGGTCCAGGATTGGTATTTCAGACGCTACCTATTTTATTCGCCCAGATGCCTGCTACCTTGCTGCTCTCTACTATCTTTTTTATGCTCTTTGTCTTTGCAGCACTTACCTCCTCTATATCTATTCTGGAGGTATTGGTAGCCACCTTAATGGAGATGTTCAGCTGGACACGAAAAAAAAGTGTACTCATCGGCATCTCTGCAGCTTTTCTATTTGCCATACCCTCTGCCCTAGCCGGCTCTAAGGCTCTTTTTCCGGAATGGGAGCTTATGTATGGGAAAAACTTTTTCGATACCATAGGCTATATTACTGCTAGTTGGATGATGCCTATTTCAGGACTTTTGTATGCACTATTTGTCGGATGGACTATGGACAGAAAATTAGCATCTGACGAATATCTTAAAGGAACCAAATTGGTAAAAG
>CAYPKB010000186.1:0-3400 GCA_964411185.1 uncultured bacterium | reverse complement strand
AGTGACCTGGAAAAGATAGTCGATACATCTGACGAATGGATTTTATCTAGAACCGGTATGAAAGAGAGGAGAATTGCATCGGAAGATGAATATACCTCTGACATGGGTTATCAAGCGGCTAAAATTGCTTTAGATAAAAGCAATCTTTCTCCTGAAGATATTGATTGTATCATTGTAGCAACTCTTACCCCTGATTATATTTTTCCCAGCACAGCTTGTATCATTCAGGAAAAGCTTAAGGCACCCAACGCAACGGCTTTTGATTTGCAAGCAGCTTGTTCCGGATATTTATATGGCCTTTTGGTTGCAAAATCATTTATTGAGTCAAAAGTTTATAAAAATGTCTTACTGATTGCTTCAGAAAAACTTTCTTCTATTGTGAATTATGAGGATCGTTCTACCTGTGTTCTTTTTGGAGATGGAGCTACAGCTTCTGTTATTTCGGCGGAAGGCTCAGGGCTTATTATCGAAGATGTCTCTTTAGGAGCCGATGGAGCACAAGGAGATCTTCTCATGATGCCGGGAGGGGGTTGTAGAAATCCAGCTTCACAAGAGAGTTTAGACCAAAAGCTGCATTTCATACATATGTCTGGTAATGAGGTTTTTAAACATGCTGTACGAAGAATGGAATCTTCCAGTAAAGATTGTCTATTGAAATTGCAACTGACAGAAGAAGATATCAGCTGGGTGATACCTCACCAAGCTAATATTCGCATTATTGAAGCTATAGCCAAACGGTTTACTCACCTTCCTTCGGATAGAATTTTCAAGACGGTTCATAAATATGGCAATACCTCTTGTTCAACAGTAGGGATAGCTCTTGATGAGTTGTTGCAAAATACGGAAGTAAAAGAAGGAGAGCGCATCCTTTTAACCGTTTTTGGTGCAGGTTTTACTTGGGGTTCTTCTGTTTTGACTAGAGAAAAGGAGGAAGTATGTCAAAAGTAGCTTTTCTTTTTCCCGGGCAAGGAGCTCAAACAGTTGGCATGGGTAAAGAATATTATGAACAATCGCCTGCTGCCAGAGAGATTTTCGACAAAGCGGATAAACAGTTAGGTTTTTCTCTCTCTTCGATTATGTTCGAAGGACCTTTGGAAAAATTGACAGAGACAAAGCATAGTCAACTAGCACTGTTTGTATGCTCTGCTGCCATACTAGCAGCCATCAAAGAAAAATATCCCAATTTCATCCCATTTGCCTGTGCAGGCTTAAGTTTAGGGGAATATTCTGCTCTCTATGCTGCTAATAGACTCTCTTTTGAAGAGGCCTTAGCGCTAATTGAAAAAAGAGCTTCTTTTATGCAAGAGGCTTGCGAAAAGGAAAAAGGAGCTATGGCTGCAGTGCTTGGAATGACTGAAGAGGAGATCAAAGAGACTCTTTCTTCTTTCGATAGAGTATGGATAGCTAATCTAAACGCTCCCGGCCAAATTGTCATCTCCGGAGAAGTAGAAGCTATAGAAAAAGCTTCTCATGCACTTGCACAAAAAGGAGCTAAGAAAGTAATACCTCTACAGGTTCATGGTGCTTTTCATAGCGGTTTGATGAGAAATGCCCAGGAACAACTTTTTCCTTATTTGGAAAAGACTCATTTTCGTTCGAGTCCTATTGCTATGGTAATGAACGTCACTGGTGATTTTGTTCCTGAAGATGAGATCAAGACAACTATCCAGCAACAAATCACAAAAGGGGTTCGTTGGGAAGATAGTATCAAAGCTATGCAAAATGAGGGAGTCGATCTCTTTATCGAAGTGGGCTGTGGCACAACACTTGCCGGCCTAAACAGAAAAATAGGGAAACTATCTACCCTTTCTATAGGAAAGATGGAAAATCTTGCTCAACTTACACAACATGTCGAAGGATGATATATGGACTGCCTTTTGGAAAATAAGAGCGCTGTAGTTACTGGCGGAACATCTGGGATTGGAAAAGCAATTGCTATTTCCTTTGCTAGACAAGGAGCTAATGTAACAATTCTAGGTACCAATAAAGAACGAGGTGAGGCAGTTCTACAAGAACTCAAAGCTGTCGAAAGAAATGCAGGACAATCTTTTCATTTTTTTCAGGTTGATATAGCTGATTTCGAGAGTGTCCAAAAATGTTTTGATCAAATTTTTTCTAACCACCCTTCTATAGATATCCTTGTAAATAATGCAGGCATTACCAAAGACAACTTATTAATGAAAATGAAAGAGGAAGATTGGGATCGAGTAATCGATGTAAATCTTAAGTCTGTTTACAATACATGCAAGATGGTAATTCGTCCGATGATGAAGGCCAGATCTGGTAAAATTATTAATATTAGTTCTGTCATAGGCTTGACAGGAAATGCTGGCCAGGTCAATTATGCGGCTTCTAAATCAGGTATGATTGGTTTTACCAAATCTTTGGCTAAAGAACTAGCTAGCAGGGGAGTCTGTGTAAATTGCATAGCCCCAGGGTATATCGAGACTCCTATGACCTCTCAGTTGCCTGATTCAGTTCAGGAGGAGATTTTATCCAGCATTCCCCTAAAGAGAATGGGATCCCCTGAAGATATAGCTAATGGTGCTGTCTTTTTGGCAAGCGAGCTATCTGATTATGTGACAGGCCAAGTTCTTACAATAGATGGCGGCATGGTCATATAAACAAGAAAAATTTTAATTAACATTATAACCAAGAGGAACTCTATGTCATTGCAACAAGAAGTTATTGACATTATCGTGGAGCAGCTAGGTGTAGATGCTTCCGACGTGGCTCCAGAGAAATCTTTTGTAGAAGATTTAAACGCAGATTCTTTGGACCTAACTGAACTAATTATGACTTTCGAAGAGAGATTTGGATTTGAAATCTCTGAAGAAGATGCTGAAAAATTAAAAACAGTCGGCGACGTCATATCTTATATTGAAAAAAGAAAAGCATCAGTTGCCTAATTATCTACAAGAAACGGCGCAGAAGTAGCATGATCTAGCGCCGCTTTCTTCCTCTCTTTTATAAAAAATATTTACACAATCTTAACAATTCATTAACTTGAAGTCGATCATTTTGATCATCTGTGAATGAAGGGGGAAGATCTATGACTATGCAACTGTCAAATGTTATTGGGCAGGGAAATAGTAGAAATGAGGAAGAAAATGTTGATACGAAGAACAGAATATCTGAACATTTCTCAGGTCTGCCTGATCTGTGCGCTCACAAAATTGTCTCTTATCTAGACGAGAGAGCCAAAAGAACATTCCAAAGTGTTAGCCGTGAACAGTGCTCTCTTGTACGAGATAGTTATATTATTCCCTATGATAAAGAGATCAGTGATCTCTCTTCTCTTATTTATAGGGGATTTTATCGAGAAGACCTTGCCGATAACCTGCAAAAAGTAGTTGAAAAAATTAAGGCCGAAATTAGTGGCCTGCATTTGGCCGATTTC
>CAYPKB010000185.1:1200-3429 GCA_964411185.1 uncultured bacterium | reverse complement strand
TGCTGCTTTTTCTCGTCGCGGGAAAAAATACGGATCTCAACGGCATCGGTTTCCAGGAAGCGGTTGAGAGCGGCATTGCCGAAAGTGCCGGTTCCTCCGGTGATGAGAAGGGTTTTTTTAGTGAACATTCCGTATCTCCCTATTTTACTTATAAAGACATTTTATTAAATCTTAAGCAAAGGCCAATCTTATACTCAAATAATTCCCTGCTTTTTTAAAATTAAATTCTCAAGGCGTTGTCTCGTATCAGCTACAATACATTCCCAACTGTATTTCTCCTCCACCAGCTTGCGCCCTTCGGAGACGAGTCTGCCACGGATCTCAGGATTCTCTAACACATCGCCAACCCGCTGAGCAAATCGAACGTTATCATCCTCAACAAGTAATTGCGTGCCGGCAGTAGCCTCAATGCCCTGACATCCTATGGTTGTAGCAACAACAGGGACACCCATAGCCATAGCTTCCAGGACTTTAAGCTTTGTGCCCCCTCCATATCGAAATGGAGCTATAACTGCTTTTGCATGTTCATAGTATAGCCGCACGTCTTGCACTTCTCCAACTACTTTTATCCCATCCCTTTTGGCCAGGGATTGCACCCTTGCATCTGAATTACGACCAACTATCCAGAACTCTGCATCGGCGACCGTCTTTTTGAGAAAGGGAAATATCTTTTTGGCAAACCTCAGGACAGCATCTATATTCATGGTTACGTCCAACGAACCACAAAAGAGGACGATATTTTTCTTCTTCTCTTCTCTGCCGATATCATGAGATCGAAAATACTCGATATCCACCCCATTGGGGACAGTCCATACTTGACAAGTTTCTGGGGCCCGAGTTAGCATAAACTCAGTTTCAGGTTCGGAGACAGAGAGAACTATGTCTATCTTCTGCAATATATTTGTCTGATAGTGTCTTTCCCTCAAAAGATTTTGCCAAGCAAAAAAACGACGCCACAATGGCCCCTCTCGCGTATAACGGTTCCACATCAATTCTTCGGCATTGTGCTGATCGAGGATGATCAATAGCCGTTTTGACAGATTAGAGGGAAGATAAGCACACATAGTCGGAAAATGAATCCAAACCACATCAAAAGGTTCAGACTGCAGAACGCCATTGACCAAACCTTCTAAACCGCGATTATGATATCTCGCGACTCCATAAGGCTGAAACGAGAAAATACTTCTTATCGCAACAGCCCCACGTGGCTGCATATGAATCGGCACCGTATAAAGTTTAGAGCATAATGGCCGCATCGCTTCCATTCCATTTTGCTCGTTGTCCTTAGACAAAGCGATGAACGTGATATCGTTTGAGTAAGACAGTTCTTTCAATATATGATAGACACGGATCTTGGATCCGCTATTGAGGGGCCATGGCACAAAAGGAGAGAGCATAAGAATGCGCATTATCCGCCTCCCAAAGCACCGAAATGGCAAAGCTCAGGATTCGGCCAGGGACTTGAAGCATTATAGGCATCAATCCCAAAGGCATTCAGAATATCTTGCACTCCTTCCATTTCCTCATAGCTTACATTTTTCATCCAATTAGTAACCATTTCTTGAGATCCCTTCTTCTTGATCATCTCTTTGGTTTCATTTCTAGTTGTTCTCGATGGCCTATGTATGACTCGTTGCATTCTCAATGGATCTGGCAATCTCAATTGTTCACAGATCATTTCTGAGATTTCCTTAGGACGCATCACAATCTCTTCATATGTCAATACAAGCCATGAACGATCTCTATAAATCCGTAATGGATATAGATTCTCAAGACACCATTCGAGGACATACTTTTGCAACGCATTTTGAGAATTTAAAACTTTTTGTGATACTTCGAGCATTTTTGGATTCAAGTTATCTTTCAGAAATCGGTGATCCTTCAAATAAGCTGTTGCACAATTGCCCCACTTACGATTAAGTATTGAATATGCGGTAGGAATAGGATGCCGTAGAAGGTATACAATATCGATATCAAATGCCTCTGCAAAATTATCAATTAACGTTTTCCCATTAAGTACTTTGATGACAAGACGGTTAACAAATAAACTGAAATTTGAATCCCAGAATCTCCATTGATTTCTCAACCTGATACGGCCTGACAAGAGGTCGTGAAAGTATTTATAAATCCTCTTGACCTCATCCTCGGATAAACTTGCAAAAGTATTAATAAAAGGTTGAGGCAGCCGTTGCCTATGAGGATGAAACAGCCATAAATCAAGAGGTTGAG
>CAYPKB010000185.1:0-1190 GCA_964411185.1 uncultured bacterium | reverse complement strand
ATAATCCACACGGGGTTGTGAATAAATCATCTCCATAAGAAGTGTGGAACCTCCACGCCTATTAGCAAAAATGAAGATTGGTTTCTCTTTAAGTCTATAAATACATAAGCAACCAAGAATTTGCTTGCCAATGACTTTTGTGATATCATTAAATAACAACCCTTCTTTTTTTATAGTTCCCCACTGCATTTTTAAAGCCTTATCTTTTTTTCGGTTATTACTTTTTGCTCCAAAGGAAAATTCATAGAAATTTTCATGGCTCATATCCCCAGGTGACCAAGATATCTTTCAGTTCATGACTGATTTCAGCTTGCAAATCTTGTGGAATCTCGTCTCGCCACGAATCGATTTTCCCCTTCCTAAATGTATATTTCCCAGGACCCCAGAGATTATTTTTGACATATTCAATCCTTCTTTCCGATACACCAACATGCTGACATAATCTTATCAAGACATTAGTTTGTTTTTCTTTCGTTCCACCGCCTTCATGGCCAACAAGATCTTCAAATTTAACGACAAGCGTGTTTTTTGAATTCAACCAAGGTTCAATTGATAGACAGCGAGTTCGCATAGATTGAAAAACGCCCCCTCTATTATCAGTACAACCTCTATATGCAGCCTGATAACGCTTTTTGTTTATCATGGATGCGAACAAATGATGAAAAGGGTGCGACTTTTGCTTGAGAATCCAAGGAACAGTCGAAGCCACAATCGCTCGAGGGTCCCGTAAAACAAGAATTCGTTTGAATTTTAATTGGTCGATTCTATATAGCACATCTTCTGTGTATCCGACATGAGCTGTAACGAACTCACCATCTTTTACCTTAGAAAGAAGCCTATCAACAGATATCCTGCTGACTTCAACTGGCAAAACTATACCTATGAGGTAACCACGCTTAATGGGAAGATTTATGAACCTACTGATTATTGATCTGACATTATTTCCCAAAACTAAATTAGCTCCAATATGGCCAATTTGCTTGTATCCTAATAATTCAAGACATTTGGAAACCATGTTAGTGCCTGCTTTGGGGAATGAATTAATAAACACCTTGTTCATAGTCGAACCTCTACTGAAAATTTACCATAATAAGATTGAGCTCAAAAAAGGACTGTCAACCTAATTCATTAAAAAATCCTTCCATGTCTATTTGCTCCTAAAAGACCAATTATCATACCCAGATAAGCCC